>JAYUFA010000366.1:0-4485 GCA_043738925.1 Actinomycetota bacterium | reverse complement strand
CCACCCAGAGTGCCTTGCGCTGACGACCGTCGGACAAGCCTCTTCACCTCGAGCTGTTCGAGCGCTCGGTAGGTGAGCGGTCGCGACAGTGACCAAATACGGCCGATCTCACCGTCGGGCGCCAGCTCCGTGCCGATCGCCCAGCCGTGGTTGATGCCCTCTTCGATCAACGCCAGGCACACGTTCTCCGCAAGCGAGAGGTCCACGGACCCGCTCGGCCTGGGGGTCTTCTTTCGGTCTTGCGCTACCACGAGAACATCATAGCGGCGACCACCCGACCACTATTCAGATTCTGACTATATAAACCATACTTTCTGGCTACTGTGGCAAGATGCGAACACCGAAGCGATTCCTACTGATGGTCCTTGCCCTCGTCGGCCTCGTGGCGGGCGGGTGCGGCGACTCGTCATCTTCTTCGAGCACAACGACGCCGGCCTTGCCAACAACGAGCACCTCGCCTCCGTCGACCACCGCGACGACACCTCCGATCACCGGTGACATCACCGTGTTAGCCGCCGCATCGCTGACGGAGTCGTTCAAGGAACTCGGGAATGCGTTCCAGAGCGCCAACCCGGCAGCGAAGGTGACGTTCAGCTTTGGGTCGTCATCGACCCTCGTGACCCAGATCAACCAGGGCGCACCCGCCGACGTGTTTGCATCGGCAGACACCGCCAACATGGACAAGCTCACCGGAACGACCGGCGCCGGCGTGGCCTCGGCACCGGTGCCGTTCGCAACGAACAAGCTCGAGATCATCGTCACGAAGGGCAACCCGAAAGCCATCAACACGCTGGCCGATCTCGCGAAGCCCGGCGTGATCTACGTGACTGCCGCGCCCGAGGTGCCCATCGGCAAGTACGCGCAGCAGGCACTTGACAAAGCGAAGGTGACAGTCACCCCCAAGAGTCTCGAGGCTGACGTGAAGGCCATCGTCGCCAAGGTGACACTTGGCGAGGCCGACGCGGGCATCGTCTACGCTACGGACGTGAAAGCCGCTGGTGACAAAGCCGCAGGGGTCGTGATCGCCGACGAGGTCAACGTGCTTGCGACGTATCCAATCGCGGTCACGAAGGCGACGAAGAACACCCCCGCGGCGACCGCGTTCGTGGCGTTCGTCAGTGGGCCCATAGGCCAGACCATTCTGGCGAAATACGGCTTCACCAAACCGTGAGCGTTCGATCGCGGCGGCGCGCCGTCGAGACGGGCCTCCCTCTCCCCGTGGCGGCGCTCGCCGTCATCGCCATCGTCTTCTTCGCGTTGCCGTTCGCCGGACTGTTGTGGCGCGCACCATGGTCTGCAGCATGGCGATTGTTGTCCGCATCCGACACACGCGCCGCGCTGCGCCTGTCGATGATTTGTTCGCTGTGGTCAACAGCGTTGTCGATTGTGTTCGGTGTACCACTCGCGTGGTTGCTTGCCCGCGTGGCGTTCGTCGGCCGCGGCGCCGTGCGCGCGCTGTGCACGTTGTCGATGGTTCTCCCACCCGTCGTCGGCGGCGTTGCGCTGTTCTTCGCGCTCGGTCGCCGCGGACTCGCCGGCCAATGGCTCGATCGCTGGTTCGACGTCCGCCTCCCTTTCAGCACTGCCGGTGTCGTCGTCGCGCAGACGTTTGTGGCGATGCCGTTCCTCGTGATCACCGTCGAGGCAGCGTTGCGACAACTCGATCCTCGATTCGAAGAAGCGGCGCGCACGCTTGGCGCGTCACGCTGGTACACGTTCCGCAACGTGACGGTGCCGGCTATTCGGCCCGCCCTCATCGCTGGAGCAGTCCTGGCGTGGGCCCGCGCGCTCGGCGAATTCGGCGCCACCATCACCTTTGCCGGCAACTTCCCACGCACGACGCAAACGCTGCCGCTGCTCACCTACCTCAAGCTCGAATCGAACCCGTCCGAAGCGATCATCACCAGCCTCATCCTCATGGCCGTGTCGTTCACGGTCCTGCTTGGGTTGCGCGACCAATGGCTCGGCGGAATTTCTGCACGACCGCAACCGTGATCGCGCACTCGAACCCGAAGCTGTCGGGCGACATCCGCGTTCGCGTCGGCGCGCTCGACCTCGATCTTGCGCTCGACGTCGGTGCTGGCGAAGTGCTCGCGATCCTTGGCCCAAACGGCGCGGGAAAAACGACGTTGCTGCGGTGCCTCGCGGGCCTCACGCCGATCGACGCCGGCTGCATCACCCTCGGCGAACGCACACTCGACGAGCCCGGCCAAGCGACGTTTGTACCGGCCGAGCGACGTTCCGTCGGCGTCGTATTCCAGGACTACTTGTTGTTCGCACACTTGAGTGCACTCGACAACGTCGCGTTCGGCCTCCGCGCCCGTGGCGCTAAGCGCTCCGAGGCACGCCGTCGAGCTATCGAGTGGCTCGACCGACTCGATCTCGCCGAGTATGGCGACCATCGGCCGGCGGCGTTGTCCGGCGGGCAGCAACAACGCGTTGCCCTCGCACGCGCGCTTATTACCGATCCACAGCTCCTCCTGCTCGACGAGCCGCTCGCCGCGCTCGACGCGGCGACGCGAGCTACCGTTCGCCGCGACCTTCGCGGATACCTCGCGCAGTTCGCCGGAGCGCGCATCGTCGTCACCCATGACCCGCTCGACGCCTACGCCCTCGCTGATCGCGTCGCGGTCATCGAGAACGGCCGCGTCACGCAGATGGGCACGCTTGCCGACATCGCGGCCCGCCCGCGCACGCGCTACATCGCGCAACTCGTGGGCACCAACCTGCTCACGGGCACCATCATCGCCAACATCTTCACGACGACGTCGGGTGCGACGCTGGTGGTCGATGCAACACACGCCGGCGATGCGTACGCGTCGGTCGCGCCGAGTTCGATCGCGCTGTACCGAACGCCGCCTGATGGCAGCCCTCGCAACGTCTGGCGAACGACCGTGGCCGCCATCGACCACACATTCGACAGGGCAAGGGTGACCCTTACTGATCCGCTGCGGGTCACGGCCGAGATCACGGCGGCGGGCCTCGCCGCCCTCGGGTGCCACCCCGGCGACGAGGTGTGGGTCTCGATCAAAACCACCGAGATCAACACCTATCCGGCCTGAAGACGCGGGCGGGAATGATCGTGGCGCGGCGGCGTTTCACGCGCCCGACCGGTGCCCGAAACCGGCACATTCTTTCCCCGCTCTCAACTTCTCGCGCGCGGTCACGTGCGATCGTATGACTATGTCGTTTTCGTTTCCCTACATCGTCGAGTTGGTGGTCGTCGCCGGACCGGGCGAGGTGGACACGCCTGCCGGACTCGATCGCCTCCATCAACTCCTCGCGATGGCAGACCAGCACGTTTGGGCAGTCACCATCGCCGAACTCTGCGATGACCCAACGCCGTCGGCGGCATTGCAACAATTCGCCGACCCGGCGCGTGCTATCGCCGTACGCCGTCTTGCACCGACGCTGCCGAGAGATTCGTGGCGATCGCACTGGACCGAGCGCAGCAGCGAAATCGTCGCTCTGGTCGTACTCGCAGAGGTCGACGACATGGCATCGACCCTCGCACCTTTACTCGCGCACACGGCCACCCGATCTCCGGTGTCAACGACACGCCCAACCCTTGACCGGCGCACGGTGTTGCGTACGGCGAGCGCCGCTGGCGTTGTGCTGCTGGTCGCGGCATGTTCAGGCGGCAAGAGCGGTTCGTCGACAAGCGGTTCGTCGACGAGCGCGGGAAGCGGCAGCGCGGCAGGTGCCGTGCCGTTGGCGGTGGAAATGACCCAGGGGCCCTACTACCTGGACCTTGGTCTGGTGCGAAGCGACATTCGCGAGGACCGCACCGGCGCCGATCTGATGTTGGACCTCGTCGTGCTCGACTCGACCGGCAAACCCGTCAAGGGCGCGGCCGTCGACATCTGGCATTGCGATGCGAACGGCGTCTACAGCGGCTTCGGATCGGCCAGCACGGGTGCCAATGGCCCCGGCGGGCAGGCCGGCAGCGGCCCGGGCGGGCAGGCCGGCAGCGGCCCGGGTGCGCGATCGGGCAACAGTGGTCCGCCCGGCGGACCTGGTGGCGGCAACCCCGGGGGAACCGGACCTGGCGGAAGCGGACCTGGCGGAAGCGGACCTGGCGGTGGCGGGACCGCGACCTCGACCGACACGAAGACGTTTCTGCGCGGAACGCAGGTGTCAACTTCCGACGGCAAGTTGCGCTTTCAAACCATCTATCCCGGCTGGTATCAGGGCCGCAACGTGCACATCCACGTCATGGTCCACGTCGGTGGCGCGGTCGTGCACACGGGCCAATTCTTCTTCGACGACGCTTTCACCGACAGTCTGTACAAAGCCACTGTGCCGTATTCGTCGCGCGGTGCGCGCGACACGCGCAATGCCAACGATGGGATTTTCGCGGGGGGCGGCGATCAATCGGTGCTGGCCGTAGCGAAGGCGGGCGCGGGATACGCGACCAACGCAAACGTGGCGGTCAAGGTCAGCTGAGCTCGATGCGTGACCCATCGGGCGTCATGCGCCCATGGT
>JAYUFA010000365.1:0-30865 GCA_043738925.1 Actinomycetota bacterium | reverse complement strand
GCACGCCGCTGGGACACCGCCACCGCGCTATCCACACAACACAACGACGCCTACCACAACACCAGCAGCCACAGCATCGAACGATCAGACAACCGAAGACGCGTCCAACACGCCAACGAACAACTCGAAGCCGCCCTCGAACACGACAACCCCCACGCCCGACAACGAGGCCACGGCATCAGCATGTAACAACCCTGCCGCCCCTCCGCGCCGCTCCGGGTTGCCGTCACCGCTCTGCCGCTCAGGGCGTGGCGAAATCGCTCAGACGGGCTCGGCGCGCGGCGGCCGCAGAAGGCCGGACATGACGTCGGCGGCTTGACGATCGCTGGCCTCGACGAAGTGCGCGTACACATTCAGCGTCGTCGCGGCGTTCGAGTGGCCCAGCCGCCCGCTCACCGTTCGCACTGGCACGCCTGACGCGAGGAGCTGCGTCGCGTGGAGATGTCGAAGATCGTGAAGTCGAACGCCGGTCAGACCGACACGCTCGCAGAGATGGCGGAAACGACCGGTGATCCGGTCGGGGTTCGTCGGCGACGCGCCGTCAACGGCGGGGCTGAACATGTACGCGTTCGGATCCACCTCGACGCTCGTCGCAAGCGCACGAGCCTCGACCGCGGCGCGGTGGCGCAAAAGAAGTTCAAGCGTGTCGTCGTCGACCGCGATGCGGCGCGCCGCGTGAGTCTTCGTGTCCTTCGCGAGCAGCGTGCCCCCGACGATTGCGATGGACCGCCGGATCACAACGCTTCGCGCGCCGAGATCGAGATCGCTCCAGCGAAGACCGCACGCTTCGCCCCGCCGAGCACCCGTCGCTGCCATGACACGCAACAGCGCACCGAACTCGAGGTCGTGCGCCTCGGCGCGGTCGAGCAGGAGTAGAGCGCTGTCGATCCCCGGCGGCACGATCTCCTTGCGGCGAATCGCGGGCGGGCTCGCACTCACCGCCGGGTTGGCCTTGAGCCAACCCCACTTCACGGCCTGGTTCAACGCCCCGCGGATCACGGCGTGCACCTGATGGATCGACGACGCCGACAATCCGCGCTTCCGCGCCAGCGCACCGTAGAAATCGTCGAGTTGGCGCGGCGTCAGCCTGCGGATCACGACATCGCCAAGGGCCGGCGACACGATCACCTTGGCGAGACGCCGGTACTCAGCCGCCGTCGTCGGAGACAACCGTTCAGCCTTGAGCTCAAGCCAACGTTCGAGCAGTTCGTCGAGCGTCGCCGTCGACGCCGAGACCTCACCGGCGGCGATCTCCGCCACCAGGGTGGACAGCGCCCGCTGTGCGTCGCGTTTGGTGCCAACCGCTGTCCGCGTGGTCTGCCGTCCTCGTCCCGTAAGCGGGTCGCGCGGCAGCTGCGCGATCACTTCCCAGACACCCGGACGACGTTCACGCAAAGACCCTCGCATGTACGAGGATGCTAGCGGCAAAACCTTGGGTGGATCTTGGGTGAGGTCTTCGAATCGGCCACCACTCGCCACCACCAGTCGGACTCGCAAGTCTCTGACCTGGTCTTATGTGCGTGCCCGGGGCGGGACTTGAACCCGCACGCCCGTGAAGGCAACGGATTTTGAGTCCGCCGCGTCTGCCATTCCGCCACCCGGGCAGGTGTGAGACAGACAGCGTAGCCTGCGCGTCGTGACCTGCCGACGCCGATGTCGCGCCCTTGCCCGGCGACTCCGCGTGCCGGGCGCGGTCCTTGCGGTGGTCGCGCTTGTTGCGTTCGCGCGCGATCGCGTCATCCGCCGCCACGAAGCGAAGCACACGCGGAGCCGTATCTGAGTGGTACGACGCACCACGAGGTCGCTCGAATGTAACCCTCCGTACGTCTGGTAGGTCATACTGCTCACTTCATCAGCGCCGCGTGGTCGGTCGAGCCCCCGAACAAGGAACCGCGATGATCGTCTTCACCTATCCCGGCCAAGGTTCACAGAAGCCGGCGATGGGCGCGCCCTGGCAGGATCACCCCTCGTGGGAGCTGGTCACCGAGGCATCAGAAGCCGCCGGCCGTGACATCGAGAACCTGCTGTTGCAGGCCGACGCGGACGAACTCAAGCAGACCCGCAACGCACAGCTCACCACCTTCGTGTTGAGCATGGTGGTTCTCGACGCAGTCAGTCGCGTCGGCGGTGAGGCAGCCGGTCACGCCGGCCACAGCCTTGGCGAGTACAGCGCGCTGACTGCCTCGGGAGCGCTCGACTTCGCCGATGCCGTGCGGCTCGTCACCGAGCGCGGCGAAGCCATGCAGGTTGCTGCCGAAGAACGCACCGGCACCATGGCGGCGATGTTGGGCCTCGAGGACGAGCAGGTCGAAGAGGCCTGCGCTCGCGTCGGTGGCGAGGTTTGGGTCGCCAACTTCAACGCACCGGGCCAAGTCGTGATCGCGGGCGATCCCGACGCGGTCTCTGAAGCCGGTCGCATAGCGAAGGAGATGGGCGCCAAGAAGCTCCTGCCACTTCCGGTGTCCGGCGCGTTCCACACACCGTTCATGGCGCCGGCTCGAGACCGACTGCGGAAAGCCATCGATCAGGTCGAGATCCGCGCCCCCCAAGGCATAGTCATCGCCAACGTCGACGCCGCGTCGCATGACGATCAATACGCCTGGCAAGGCCTGTTGAACGCGCAGCTCACCAGTCCTGTGCGGTGGCGCCAAAGCCTGCAGACACTCGCCGGCCTCGGTTTCACGACCTTCGTCGAACTCGGCCCTGGCAGCGTGCTCACCGGCATGGCCAAACGCACCGTCGCCGATGTGCGCACGCTCTCGGTCGGTACACCCGACGAGCTCGATCGGATGCTCGAAGTGCTCGCCGGCCCACCACCGGGCAACGCAAAACCCCCGCCGAGCCCCATGGAAGGCGAACACCTCTTCGTCACCGAACGACTCGTGGTGAGCCCCGGTTCCGGCATCTTCACGCCTTTGGCTGGCCTCGACATCGGCACCACGATCGACGCAGGCGAACCCATTGGTAAGGTCGGCGCTCTCGACGTACGGTCGTCCTTCGCCGGCGTGCTCATGGGCTACCTCGCGGCCGACACCGAGCGGGTCACGTCCAGCCAGCCCATCGCCTGGTTGCGTACCGCATGAGACCTCTCCGAGGTGCACACATCACCGGTTGGGGCAGCGCCCTACCCGACAAGATCGTCACCAACGACGACCTAGCGAAGTCCATCGACACCTCCGACGCCTGGATCCGCGAACGTACGGGCATCCAAGAACGCCGGATCGGCGGCACCACCGCGGGTCTGTCCGCCGAGGCGGCGCGCAAAGCGCTCGCACGAGCCGGTTGCGCACCCGAATCGATCGATCTGTTGATCCTCGCGACCACCACGCCCGATCAACACATCCCGGCCACCTCGGCGATCGTGCAACACGATCTTGGCTTGCGCTGCGGGGCGTTCGACCTGAATGCTGCGTGCTCGGGATTTGCGTACGCACTGGTCACCGCCCACGCGCTCATCCAGGGGGGCGGCCTCGATCGAATCCTTGTCATCGGATGCGACACGTTGTCACGCCTGACCGACTGGACCGATCGCGGAACAGCGATCTTGTTCGCCGACGGTGGGGGCGCCGTCGTGCTGGAGGCTTCGGAGGACGACACCATCCTCGGCTGGGACCTCGGTGCCGACGGCGCCGCGGCGAAGATCCTCGAATGCGACATTGGCGGCTACCTCTCGATGGACGGCAAAGAGGTCTTCCGCCGCGCCGTACGGGCGGTCGTCTCGTCGGCCGAGCACGCATTGAAGAATGCTGGGGTCACCGCAGCCGACATCGATTGGTTCATCCCGCACCAAGCCAACGTGCGCATCATGAACAGCGCGTCCGACAAGATCGGCATCGCACGCGAACGCATCGTCAACGTGCTTACCTACACGGGCAACAACAGCGCGGGCACCATTCCGCTCGGCCTTGCCGCGGCGGCCGATGACGGTCGTCTCAAGTCGGGCGACCTCCTGCTGCTGTCGGGTTTCGGTGCGGGCATGACCTGGGCGAGTGTTGTGCTCCGGTGGGAGCCGTGACTGCACGCGTCGTGCTTGTCACTGGCGGGAACCGAGGCATTGGGCTCGCGTGTGCCCTTGCGTTCGCCGAGGCCGGCAACAAGGTGGCGGTCACGTGTCGCAGCGACGCTCCCCCGGTGCTCGCAGCCGCTGGCATTCTCGCCGTGCACTGCGATGTCACCGATACGACATCGATCGACGCAGCGTTCTCCCACATCGAACGCGAGCTGGGCCCGGTCGAAGTGCTCATCTCCAACGCCGGCATCACCCGCGACACCCTCGTGCTACGTATGACCGAGGACGACTTCTCGACGGTGCTCGACACCAACCTCGCCGGCGGCTTCCGCGTCGCGAAGCGAGCCCTCAAGTCGATGATGAAGGCGCGCTTCGGTCGCATCATCTTCGTGTCGTCCATCGTCGGCCAGGCCGGCCAGGCCGGTCAGGCCAACTACGCCGCGTCCAAGGCCGGGCTCACCGGCCTCGCGCGGTCGTTGGCCAAGGAGTACGCGTCGCGGGGTATCACCGTGAACATCGTGGCACCGGGCCCCATCGCCACCGACATGCTCGACGCGCTGACGGAGGCACAACGCACCGCAATGGTCGAGGCAGTTCCCATCGGCCGTCTGGGTACCGGGGGCGACATCGCCGCGGCAGTCGCCTACCTGGCAAGCGACGCGGCAGCGTTTGTCACCGGGGTCGTGCTGCCGGTCGACGGTGGAATGGCGATGGGCGCATGAGCTACGCCACAACTGCGTCCAGGCCGCTCGCAATCGCCCGGTCGCACAGAGGCCGTCGCGGGCCCCTAGTGTGGCACCCCGATCCGCCCGGCGACCCTGTCGGACGTTTGTTCATCCGCGTGTCTGCCGACATGGCGACGCACGTCGTCAGGAAATGGAGCATCCAGTGAGCGACGCGATCTACGACCGATTCCGCAACTGCGCGGTGTCGGTGTTGTCTGTTCCGATCGAGAAAGTCACGCTCGAAGCGTCGTTCGCGAACGACCTCGACGCCGACAGCCTCGACCTTGTCGAATTCGTCATGGCCCTCGAAGAAGAGTTCGACGTGAATGTCGAAGAAGAGGAACTCGAGGGCATCGACACCGTCGGCGCAGCCTTCGATCTCATCAAGTCGAAGCTCTGATGTCTCGCCGACGCGTCGCCGTCACCGGTATTGGTGCGGTCACGCCGGTTGGCATCGGTGTCGATGCGTTCTGGCGCGGCTTGTGCGCACCGCAACCGGCAACTTCGCAACGACGGATTCCCGATTTCGATCCCGAACCGTTTTTCGACAGCCCCAAAGAGACGCGGCGCGCGGATCGGTTCACGCAGTTGGCTATTGCTGCGGCCACCGAGGCGCTCGCCCAGGCCGGCACGTTCGCGGCCGATCCCACCCGCATCGGGGTATGGGTCGGCACCGGTGTCGGCGGCATCGAGACCCTCGAAGCCCAGATCATCACCTGCCACGACAAGGGCCCCAAGCGGGTCTCACCATTCCTCGTGCCGATGATGATGGCGAACGCTGCCGCAGCATCGATCTCGATGCGTTGGGGTTTTCAAGGGCCGTGTGAGAACACCGTCACGGCGTGCGCGGCCGGCACCCACTCGATCGGCAATGCAGCTCGCCACATCCAGTACGGGCTGTGCGATGTCGTCATCGCGGGTGGCAGCGAGTCGAGCCTCAACGCCACGTCGATCGCGGGGTTCACCAACATGACGGCGCTTTCTTCGAGTGGCATGTCACGCCCGTTCGATCGCGATCGCGACGGCTTCGTCATCGCCGAGGCCGCGGGCATCTTGGTGCTCGAGGAGTGGGAGCACGCTGTTGGTCGCGGCGCCAAGATCCTGGCCGAGGTACTTGGCTCGGCATCGACGGCCGACGCCCACCACATCACGGCGCCCGCACCGGGCGGCATCGGCGCTATTCGCTGTATGCGACTCGCTCTCGCCGATGCTGGTCTCACGCCCGCCGACGTGCGCCACGTGAACGCCCACGGAACGTCGACACCGTTGAACGACGCCGCAGAGGCCGCAGCCATGGCCGAAGTGTTCGGCAGTCTGCGCCCCATCGTCACCTCCACCAAAGGCGTCACGGGCCACGCACTCGGCGCAGCGGGCGCCATCGAAGCCATCGCGGTCATCCTGGCGATGCAGCGGCGGCTGATCCCGCCAACCGACGGCCACGTCACCGACGATCCCGACATGGCACCGCTCGACTTGGTCATTGGTTCGCCGCGATCGTGGGAGCCAGGGCCGTCGATCTCGAACTCGTTCGGCTTCGGCGGACACAACGGCACCGTCGTGCTGCAACCGGCCTGAGGTTCGCCAGCGAGGCGGACCTTGGGGCGCCGAGTCAGATCTGGGGCCCGTCCAAGGACCATCGTGGCAGCACGAGTCCGTCCGGAACGTCGTGCGCGGAGTCCGGAAACTGCGCCATCGTCGTCGAGGTCGCCCAGGCGAAGTAGTCATGCAGCGTCGCCCAACGTGGCGGTGTACGTCGCCGGTCCGCCGAGTGCCTCGGCCCAATACCGTGCCAGTCGTTCGGTGTGCTCGTCGTAGAAGCCGTGTGTGAACGAATGCGACACCACGTCGTCGGCGAGCACCCGCTCGTGCCAGGCTCGTGCGAGACGGCGCAATCCGTCCAGCCCGCCTACTGCGTCGTACACGGTCTGCATCAACCGACAGTAGTGGTCAGTCTGCGAAATGATCGTCCGGCAGCGCATCCCGCCGTACATGGCGGGGTTGGGGTGACATGAGACAAACTTCCGACGTGGCAATCCGACTCACACGTCCGAGTCACAAAGCGCTCACTCGACTCGCCGACGGTGCTACGCACGATGACCTAACCTATGCGCCGGTCGGCGCCACCATCACCGGTCGCGCGCCCGACGGCTATCGGCTCGATCGGTGCTCGATTGTCATCGGCGAAGGACCTGTGGTGTTCGAAAGAGCGACTCATGCGCTCCGACAGTGGCAACCACATCGAGGTGCAGGCATTGCGGTGTCCGCCGATGAACCACCTACGGTCGGGCTGATCGTCGCCATGGCGGCGCCTCTCCCGATCGGATTCATCCACGCTGTGTGCCGCGTTGTCTCGGTAGTGGATGAGCCTGACCGTTGCGGCTTTGCGTACGGCACGCTTCCCGTCCATCCCGAGCAAGGCGAGGAGTCGTTCGTCGTCACGAGACGTGCGGACGGTACCGTCGCCTTCGAGATCGTCGCAGTGTCTCGCCCGCGCCATCCGCTTGCTCGAGCATGTCCTCCGATAGCGCGACGGCTCCAACGCGCAGCTACCAAGCGTTACCTCAACGCCATGAGGCTCGCGGCGGGCTGACTCCCGCGTCGAAGGGGTGTGTGGACGCGGTAGCAGCCTTTCGGTCGACACACGGTGACCGCGGATTCCTCGCCCATTCCGCGACGCAGCACGAGCGACGAGCACCAGCATTCCTTCAGGCGTTGGCGATGACGAAGAGCAGCTCGCACTCGCAGGCCACCTGCTCGCCGAGCAGCGCGCGACCGGCGCCCTTGCCAGCTCGGGCCGACATACGACCAAGCGTGGCTTCAAGGGTCAGCGTGTCGCCCGGTACGACCTGGCGGCGAAACCGCGCGCCGTCGAGGCCGCCGAACAACGCCAACTTGCCCGCGAAGCGTGCGTCGGACAGCGCGGCGACCGCGCCGATCTGTGCGATGGCTTCGCACATCAGCACACCCGGCAACGTGGGTCGGCCGGGAAAGTGGCCGGGGAAGAACCATTCGTCGCCGGTGAGCGTCCAGGTACCGCGCGCCGAAACGCCCGGTTCGAGTGCCAGTAACGCATCCACAAACAGAAACGGCGGCCGATGCGGCAGGATCGTCGACGGCGCAGGGAGCACCACGGAACTGCTCACGCCGCGAGGGCCTCGAGCAGCTTGGCGGGCGTGTCCTTCGGGCTGATCTTGTACCAGACCTGTTCGAACCTGCCGGTCTCGTCGATCAGGAACGCCGAACGCACGATACCCATGTAAGTCTTGCCGTAGTTCTTCTTCTCGGCCCACACGCCATACGCGAGGGCGACGACATGCTCCGTGTCGGCAAGCAGCGGGAATCCGAGGCCGTACTTCTGATCGAACTTGGCTTGACGCTCGGGATTGTCGGGCGAGATGCCGATGATGGCGGTGTCGCCGATCTGGCCGACGAGGTCGCGCAGCAAGCACGACTGTTGCGTACAACCGGGCGTGTCGGCCTTCGGGTAGAAGTACACCAGCACCTTGCGGCCCTTGTACGACGCCAGCGTCCGCGTCGTGCCGGTCTGGTCGACGAGCGTGATGGCGGGGGCTTTCTTGCCTACCGAGAGCGGTGTTGGATCGGCCATGTCGCGACGCTAGCGCCTCCCCCGCACTGCGTTGGCCTTTGCGGGAGGATGCGCGCGCATCCTCCCGCGAGAGGTCATCAGCCCTTGGCGGCGGCCTTCAGCTTGGAACCGGCGCTGATCTTGACGGCGTTGGTCGCCGCAATCTCGATGGCGGCTCCGGTTTGCGGGTTGCGGGCCGTGCGCGCCTTGCGAGCAACGCGTTCCACCGTGAGGTAGCCGGGGATGGTGAGCTTGTCGCCCTTGCCCAGCCCGTCGGTCACGATCTCGAGCAGTGCATCGATCGCGCCACCCGCGTCCTTTTGGGTGAGCTCCGTACGGCGAGCCAGTTCGGCGACGAGTTCAGTCTTGTTCATCTTGGGCGATCTCCTGTCGGACGGCGATAGGCCATGTGGCCCGCCGTAGGTGACTAGGCCAGTCGAGATCGCGGCCTAAGTCAAGCATTTCGGCTGGTGGACCCTCGCCGGGGTCAGCCGATGACGTTGATCATCGCGGCCGCAGCGCGCTCGAAATACTCGAGGAACACTGCGCTCACGTCGTCGGCGACGGGCGATGTCGCCACCGCGTTCGTCATGTGCGCGAACCACGCGTCGGCTTCCGATCGTCCGATGACGAACGGCGCATGGCGCATACGCAACCGCGGATGACCACGCTCATCGCTGTAGGTGGTCGGTCCTCCCCAGTACTGCACGAGAAAGCCGGCGAGATGCGCCTTCGCTTCGCGGAGATCGTCGGGGTACAGGGGCCGCAGAAGCGCGTCTGCCGCGACATTCGCATAGAACCGATCGACAAGGGCAACGAAGAATGCGGTGCCACCGACAACCTCGTACACGGTGCTGGGCTGTTCGCCCTCCACCTGTTGCTCGGTCGTGCTCATGCGCGCGGCGGGTAGGCGGCGTCGAGCGCGGCGCGATAGCCACGCACGAGCTCAGCCACGTCGTGGGGGCCGCCGCCGTCGAGCATGCACTGCACGACGACCGAACCAATGACAACGCCATCGGCGCTGGCGCAGACTTCGACCGCCTGGGCCGGTGAGCCGATGCCGACACCGACGAGCACCGGAACATCGGTGACCGCCTTCAGGCGCCGCGCAATGACGAGGGCTGAAGCGGCGAGCGATTCACGAGCACCGGTGACGCCGAGCAGACCGACGGCGTACACGAACCCGCGCGCACGCGCGCAGACGCGTGGCAGTCGTTCATCAGGCGCGGTCGGTGCCGCCAGCAGAACGGTCTCGACCCCATGCGCATCCGCGGCCGCGCACCAATCGCCGGCCTCTTCCAACGGAAGATCGGGTAGGATCGCGGCCACGACGCCCGCCGCATGCAACTGCGCCGAGAAACGCTCCCAGCCCATGTGGAACGCGATGTTGGCGTAGGTCATCACCGCGAGCGGAACACCGGCGTCGACATAGCGCAGCGCGTCGAAGATCGACTGCGGTGTTGCCCCAGCTCGCAATGCCATGTCGCTCGCGCGCTGAATGGTTGGGCCGTCCATCACGGGATCGCTAAAGGGAATACCGATCTCAATCGCGTCGGCGCCGGCAGCGGCGACCGCGCGCAACGTGTCGCACCAGTCGGTGCCGAGACCGCCGGTGATATACGGCACGAGCAGCTTGCGACCCTGTGCCCTGGCATCACGCAACGCCGACTCGAGCGCCCCGTGAGCGACTGGCCTGCTCATCGTTGTCGGCGCTGTGCTCATCGTTGTCGGCGCTGCGCTCATCGTTGTCGGCGCTGCGCTCATCGGCCGCGGCCCGTCGACATGTCGCCGCCCAGCACTTCCATCATCTGAGCAACATCCTTGTCGCCGCGGCCGGACAGACAGACCAATACCGTCTTGCCGACCAACGACGCCTTCTCGCGCACGATCCACGCGATGGCATGCGCCGGCTCGAGCGCCGGGATGATCCCTTCGGTCTGCGACAGCAGCTGGAACGCAGCCACGACTTCGTCGTCGGTCACCGACTCATAGCGGGCACGCCCGAGCTCGTACAAGTGCGAATGCTCAGGACCGACGCCGGGATAGTCGAGGCCGGCGCTGATCGACAGGGCCTCCTCGACTTGACCCCATTCGTCCTGCAAGAGGTACGACACCATGCCGTGGACGATGCCGGGCGCGCCATGGCCGATGGCCGCTCCGCCCGCGGGTTGTACACCGATCAGCTCGGCCGCCGTGTCGGCGAACCCGGAGAAGATGCCGATGGCATTCGAGCCGCCGCCGACACAAGCGGCGATGACGTCGGGCGTTGCGCCGTTGAGCAGCGCCGCGCACTGCTCACGTGATTCGTCGCCGACAACGCGCTGCAGTTCGCGCACCATCCACGGATACGGGTGCGGCCCGAGCGCGGAGCCAAGGCAGTAGTGCGATGTCTCGACGGTAGCTACCCAGTCGCGCAGCGCTTCGTTGACGGCATCTTTCAACGTACGGCTGCCGCTCAACGCAGGACGCACCTCGGCACCGAGCAGCCGCATACGGAAGACGTTGAGCGACTGGCGATGCATGTCGACTTCGCCCATGTACACGACACAATCCATGCCGAACAGCGCCGCCGCGGTCGCCGTGGCGACACCGTGCTGCCCGGCACCGGTTTCGGCCAACAAGCGGGTCTTGCCCATGCGGCGTGCCAGCAATGCCTGACCGAGCACGTTGTTGATCTTGTGCGAACCGGTGTGATTGAGGTCCTCGCGCTTCAGCAGGATGCGACAGCCCAGGCGTTCGGACAACCGCTTCGCTTCGGTCACCGGCGACGGCCGGCCCGCGTAGTCGCGCAGGAGAGCGTCGAGCTCGGCGCGAAAGGTGGGATCGGCCCACGCGTCACGAAAAGCAATCTCCAGCTCCGCGCATGCGGGCACCAACGTCTCGGGCACATAGCGACCTCCGAACGAGCCGAAGCGCCCGTTCGCATCGGGCTCTGCCATCACCGTCATCAGATGTCGTCCTCCTGCCAGTCATACGGCGTCAACTGGTCACCCTCGTACGCCGTGGGCGCCGCGGCACGCGCGGCGTCGATGAACGCCCGCAACTTGCGAGGGTCCTTCTTCCCCGGCGCGCGTTCCACACCGCTCGACACGTCAACACCCCACGGTCGCACACGAGCGATCGCCGCGCCGACATTTTCCGGTGTCAACCCGCCCGCGAGAATGACTCTGCGACCGAGCGGTGCGCCCTCCGCGAGCGCCCAGTCGAACACCTCGCCCGAGCCCGGTGTGGCCGAGTCGACGAGCACCGCGTCGATGCGATATTCATCGGCGTGAGCGAGCGCAGACGAGCCGGCAGGAAACGCTTTGATGACGAGGGCCACCTGCGCTCGCACGAAACGTACGTCTTCGATCGACTCGTGGCCGTGGAGTTGCGCGGCCTTCAACCCGACCTGGTGCATGATCTCGACAACACGTTGCGGCGCGTGGTCGCGAAAGACACCGACGGTGAGCACATCGGGCGGTAGCCGCCGCACGATGTCGTAGGCCTGCACCGGCTGGATCTGGCGGGTCGACGGCGCAAAGACAAATCCAACAGCGTCCGTGCCCATAGCGACAGCCAAAAGTGCGTCTTCCTCACTCGTGATGCCGCAGATCTTGACGAACATCGCGGGGACGCTACCGGGCCGACGTGCGTAGCTCGGCCACCGCCGCTGCCGCATCGCCGGAGGTGACAAGCGACTCGCCGACCAACAGCGCGTGAAATCCGGCGTGCGCGAGCACGCGAGCATCGTGCGCGCCTCGTATTCCTGACTCGGCGACGCGCACAACACCGTCGGGCATCCTCGGCGCGACGCGCACGGCGCGCTCTTGGTCGACCCGGAAGGTCGTGAGGTCGCGTTGGTTGACGCCCACGAGGTCGGCACCGACCGCTATCGCTCGCGCCAGCTCGGCCTCGTCGTGCACCTCGACGAGCGCATCGAGACCAATGCGACGCGCCAACGCGTGGAGCGCCGCGAGTTCGTCATCATCAAGCGCAGCCGCGATGAGCAACACGCAGTCGGCACCCATCAAACGGGCGTCACATACATCGAGCGCGGACACGGTGAAGTCCTTGCGTAGAACCGGGCGGCCACTGGCCAAGCGCGCCGTTTGGAGATCGGCGATCGACCCACCGAAGAACTCCTCGTCGGTGAGCGCCGACAGGCAGGCCGCGCCGCCTGCCGCATAGGCCGCGCCCAACACTGCCGGGTCGAGTGCGGCCACGAGCGCACCCTTGGAGGGTGAGCGACGTTTGACCTCGGCGATGACGGCGATGCCGTCGACAGCGGCTGCGTCGAGCAACGCGGCACGAAAGCCGCGAGTGGGGGGCGCGGCCATCGCTTGATCGATGAGCGTCGCCAGCGACCGATGGTCGGTCGCGGCGCGAGCACGATGTGCTTCGAGGATTCGGTCGAGATAGGTGGCCACCGACCGCAACGCTATCGCCCGTGCTCCTGCCGCGGAATGTTGTTCGTTGGCTCACACCTCCCTCACATCTGCGCGCTTCGCTGTCGACAGGACGACGAAGCGCGCAGCAATACCCGAACCGCGCGATGCGACCTGCGACGATGGTGCCGCCAGCCGAGTCGATACGCCCGAGCAATCAGGAGGATGTATGGCAGCGGAGATCGTGATCGTGGTGGTCGAAGACGACGCGAACATCGCGGACCTGATCGAGCTCTACCTTCGTCGCGACGGCTTCAAGGTGTACCAGGCGCCCGATGGCGAGACAGCGCTGCGCACCATTCGCGACCGCCAACCTCGGCTGATCGTGCTCGACCTGGGCCTGCCCGGCCAAATCGATGGTCTCGAGGTGTGTCGTCAGGTGCGGGCCACGAGCGACACGCCGATCATCATGCTGACCGCCCGTGACGACGAGGTCGACCGCGTGCTGGGCCTCGAGATGGGCGCAGACGACTACGTCACGAAGCCCTTCTCGCCTCGCGAACTAGCGGCACGCGTCAAGGCGATTCTGCGACGCGCTGAAGGCCCACGATCGAGCACCACAACGATCATCACGGTTGGCGCAATCGAGGTCGACACGGGTCGCCGCGAAGCACGGTGCAACGGTGTCGCCGTCGCGTTGGCCACGCGTGAGTTCGATCTGTTGCACTACCTCGCGGAGCACCTCGGGTTGGCGCTCTCACGACGCCAACTGCTCGACGGGGTGTGGGGCGCCGATTGGATTGGCGACGACCGAACCGTCGACGTGCACGTGCGCCAACTACGCAAGAAGCTCGGAGACGCGCTCCCTCTCGACACCGTTTGGGGTGTCGGCTATCGGATGGGCTGAGCACCGATGCGGCGGCGGCTTCTGCTGACCATCTGTGGGACCGTGCTGTTCACGCTGATCCTCGCCGGCGCCGGCACATTGGCGTTGGCGAAGTTCGGCGCGACCGACGCAACGAAGCATGATCTCGAACGCCAGTCGGTTGCGTTGGTGTCGGTGTTCGACGATCTGAACATCGTTGCGTTGCGGCCCGGCGCAGGCGCTGCTGCACCGGCAGCGACGGCGCTGCAGCGTGCCCAGGTACGCGCGCGACTGAAGACGCTCACCACCAACTTGAAGCTCGAGGACATCGGCTTTCTCTATGGCACGACCTTCGACAACCTCACCGGCGAAACGCCGAATGGCATAACCCTCTCGGCCGTCGATCGTGCCACGTTGAAAGCCGGCGGTCATGTCGCCGGCAAGCAGCACGGCATCGTGTACGCCGCCGCTGCGGGTAGCGGTCGTTTAGGCAGCTACGTGATCGTGCTGGCCCGCCGCCCGGCGAGCACCGCATCACCCGCGGCGCGCTGGTTCCTGCTTGCGGCGACCGGCACGTTGTTGGCCGGAGCGCTCATCGCCATACGGCTCTCGCGCACACTCACGCATCCACTTGATGCCGCCCGAGATGCCACGAGCCGTATCGCGAACGGTGACCTTGCCGCGCGTGTCGCTGACCCGCATCCGAGCGCCACCGACGAGATCTCGCAACTGTCTCGCTCGATCAACACCATGGCCGCGAACCTCGAACGCAGCCGGGGACTGGAACGGCAGTTCCTCATGTCGGTCTCGCATGACCTACGCACACCAATGGCATCGATCCAGGGTTACGCGGAGGCGCTCACTGATCAGGCCATCGACCCGCAGCGGGCGGCCGCCGTGATCCTTTCCGAGTCCCGGCGCCTCGACCGTCTCGTCACCGACCTGCTGCTGCTCGCACGACTCGACGCGCGCTCGTTCACGTTCGATACGCGAGCCATCGACGTGGTGCCGATCGTCCATGCAATCGTCAGCGGTTTCGCCCCGCGTGCTACCGAACGCAACGTCGACCTTCGCGTCGATACTTCGGTCACATCAGCCGTGGCGATGGTCGATGGCGACCGGCTCGCCCAGGTGCTCGCGAACCTCGTGGAGAACGCCCTGAAGTTCGCGCAGGCACGAGTAGCGATCTCGGTGCGTCATGACAACGGATGGGTGGTCGTTGCTGTCGCGGACGACGGCCGGGGCATCGCGGCCGAAGATCTCCCCCACGTGTTCGAAAGGCTCTATGTCGCGCACCATCGACCCGCCCCCAAAGAGAGCGGCAGCGGACTCGGTCTCGCCATTGTGCGCGAACTCGTCGAGACGATGGGTGGGCACGTGCATGCCCGATCGCCGGTAGCCGGCCATGACACGGGTACCGAGATGCTCGTGGCCTTGCGCCCCGCGTAGCCGGAGAGGCGCTGCTGGCGGCGATGGCACCCACGTACGGCGAACACAACCTGGCGTTTGGTTGAACGATCAGTGCGGCGGTAACGGCTCGACCGTGACCTCGATAACCGCGCCGACGCCCATACCGGCACGGGCAAGAAAGGCCACCGCCGGTGGTTCCACTTCGCGGCGAACGTAGGCGAGTGCCAGCCCATGCGCGACCGATGTCAGCACACCAACTGCGTGGCCATCAGCGGCAAGGAGCTCGGCACCCGATGAGAATGCGGCGTCGTCGCGGCTTTGGGGCAACACGACACGACACAACTTGCGGGGTGTGCGATTGCCGCGACTGTCGATGCGGGCCACAAGTTCCTGACCGGTGTAGCAGCCCTTGGTGAAGCTCACGCTGATATCGACCACACCCGCTTCGGCCGGAATCGTCGACTCGTCGAGCTCGGCACCCATGGCCGGCATGCCGACCGCGACGCGCCACGTGTCGTACGCGAGTCGATCGGCTTCGACAACGCCGCCGGGCACGACGATGGTGGGCCCAAGTAGGTCGACACCGAACGTGCCCGCCCAATCGACCGGTGGCGCGATGACCGCACCACACGCAACGCCGTCGATCGCAACAGCCGCGATACCGCGCACGGCAACACACTGCCAATCGAGCAGCTCGATATCGACTTTGACGCGCAGCTTGAACCGTTGGAGTCGCGTCACGATCGCCGCGCCCCATCCAGCATCGACATCGCACAGGTACTCGTCTTCTGCGACTCGCGTGACCCGGAACCACGCATCGACTTTGCCTTGAGGCTGCAGCACGAAGGTCCAGGCGCAAGCGCCGACATCGAGACGAGCGAGGTCCTGGCTGAGCTGACCCTGCAAAAAGCTCACTGCATCGGGGCCGCCGACACGCACGACTTCGCGCGCGATGCGCACGGCGAAAGGAGATGTGGCACTTGCGTCCTGCATGCGCGGCGACGTCTCGCTCACGATGTGCTCGCCCGGCGCTGCGCCGTCATGCGACGAGCAGCCGGAACTGCCGCCAGCAACGCCCGTGCCTTGTTCTCGCATTCGAGATGCTCCTGTTCGGCCACGCTGTCGGCGACCACGCCCGCCCCCGCCTGCACCCACGCCTCGTTGCCACATACCACCAACGTGCGTATCGCGATGGCGGTGTCGATGTTGCCAGAGAAGTCGATGTAGCCAATCGTGCCTGCGTACACGCCGCGCTTGACCGGTTCGAGATCATCGATGATCTCCATCGCCCGCACTTTCGGTGCGCCCGACACCGTGCCGGCCGGCAACGTGGCGCGCAGTACATCGATTGGCGACTTGCCTTCGGCCAACTGGCCCGACACCTGTGACGTGATGTGCATGACGTGGCTGTAGCGCTCGAGAGTCATCATCTCGTCGACCTGCTCGGTGCCGAAGCGCACCACACGACCGACGTCATTGCGCGCCAGATCGACCAGCATGATGTGCTCGGCGATCTCCTTCGGATGCTCGATCAACTCGGCCGCGAGGCGACGATCGTCCTCTTCGGTTTTGCCCCGCCGACGCGTACCCGCGATCGGACGCGAGATCACGCGCCCATCGGCAAGTTTCACCATCGGCTCAGGCGAGGAGCCGGCGATACTCACTTCGGGCAACCGCAAGAAATACATGTACGGGCTCGGGTTCACCTGTCGCAGCACGCGGTAGAAGTCGAAGGGGTCGGCATCGAGCTGCAACGAGAACCGTTGCGCCAAGACCACCTGAAAGATGTCGCCGGCGAGGATGTGTTCCTTCGCCGCCTCGACCGCGGCGCAGTACAACTCTCGCCCCATCGACGAGGTCACCTCGGGCAATTCATCAGCCGGGTCAGGGGGCACGAACATCGGCTCGTCGACCGGCCGGGCACCGTCGACCGCCATTCGTTCGAGTTGCGCGAGCGCGCGTTCGTACGCGGCGTCGATCGCATCATCGGTGGGTGCATCGTCGATGAGCACGTTGGTGATCAGCGTGACGCGCTGGCGCCAATGGTCATAGGCCGCGAGATCACCGATGATCGACATGACAGCGTCGGGCGTAGCGACAGTGTCGGGCGGCACGTCCGGAAGGTTTTCGACCTCGCGCACGATGTCGTAGCCGAGGTAGCCGATCAGCCCGCTGTGCAGTGGCGGAAGATCATCGACGACGGGCGAGCGATAGATGCGCAACAGCTCGTCGAGCGCCGCGAGCATGCCTCGATTTCGGGGCATCGACGAGGGCGCGTCACCGTCAACCTCGACCTTGCCATCGCGCAGCCGCAACGTGAGCAGCGGGTTACGACCGATGAACGACCAACGACTCCAGCGCTCGCCGTGTTCGACAGACTCCAAAAGGAACCCGTCGCCATCGCCGACAAGTCGGACGAACGCGGCGACCGGGGTGGTGAGATCGGCAAGGAGCGTGCGCCAAACCGGCACGACGCGATGTTGGCGCGCAAGGGCGCGGAACTCTTCGCGCGACGGTGACACCACGGCTCAGACGCCAAAGGGCCGATAGAAGCAGGAGTACTCGCCGGTGTGGCAGGCGCCCTTGCCTTCTTGCTCGACCAGAAACAACAACGTGTCGCCGTCGCAGTCGTAGAACGCTTCGCGGATGAACTGCCGGTCACCCGAGGTGTCGCCTTTGCGCCACACCTCCTTGCGACTACGACTCCAGAACACTGTGCGGCCTTGCTCAAGAGACATACGCAGCGTCTCGGCGTTCATCCATGCGACCATGAGCACCGCCTTGGTGGCGATGTCCTGCACCACCGTGGTGACAAGTCCGTTGGCGTCGTATTTCACCGCGGCCAACTCGGTGTCTGATGCGGTGATGGGGGTGACCGTAAGCATGCCGCCATGCTAGGGGTCGATGCCGAGGACCTCACCGGAATATGGTCCAGCGGCCGCCGACGGGCGGCCTACAGGTAGAGTCCAGTGCCCTCGGAATCGAGTCGCTTGGCGGCTACCGCGTGCACATCGCGCTCGCGCAGGATGATGTAGTCGTCGCCGCGGACCTCGACCTCGTAGCGATCCTCGGGGCTGAACAGCACGCGGTCACCGACCTCCATCGACCGGACGTTGGGGCCCAAGCCGACCACCTCGGCCCAGGTGAGACGCTTGCTCATCTGCGCGGTAGCCGGAATGAGGATGCCTCCGGACGAGCGACGCTCACCATCGGGCCCATCGATCTTGACGAGTATGCGATCGGCCAGCATCTTGATGGGAAGTCGATCGTCGATGGCCACGGGCGCAAACGGTACCGTGTCGTGGTCATGAGCGACGACCTGAACGCGCGGGCGATATCGATCACCAGCCTCGACGGAACGCACCTCGAGGGCGTCGTCGACCGAACGCCTGCAACTGTCGACCCGATCGCGGTGGCCGCCGTCGCGCATCCGCATCCGCAGTACGGCGGCGACATGCACAACAACGTTGTCGCTGCGATAGCACGAGGGCTCACCCAGAACGGCGCAACAACGGTTCGTTTCAATTTCCGTGGGGTCGGTGACAGCGGCGGGCGACATTCCGGTGGAGCCTCAGAGCGCGACGACTATTTCGCGGCCCTCCATGCGGCGAATACCATTGATGAAACAGCGAAGTTGTACGCCTGCGGCTATTCCTTCGGCGCCGACGTTGCACTGACATGCGGGCACGACCAACTCGCTTGCTGGATCGTGGTCGCTCCGCCCTTGCGCGTCTTCACCGACGACTTGTTCATCGCGGCCATCGATGCCCGCCCAAAACACATCATCGCGGGCGACCATGATCAATTCGCGTCGCCGTCGGTGGTGCGCGCCGCCACGGCCGGGTGGCGCAACGTACAGGTGCACACCGTCGACATGGCCGATCACTTCTTCGCCGGAGCCACTGCGAGCATCACGCGGCTCGTCACCGAGATCGTCATGGACGAACGATGATGCCCCGTGCCGCCATGTGTCGCTTCGCGTCGCGCACGGTGTGCTCGCCGAAATGAAAGATCGACGCGGCCAACACCGCGTCGGCGTGACCGTCGAGCACGCCTTCAGCAAGATGGTCGAGGTTGCCGACTCCCCCGCTGGCGATAACCGGTACGCCGACGGCGTCGCTGATCGCGCGGGTGAGGGAAATATCGAACCCGTCGCGCGTGCCGTCGCGATCCATCGACGTGAGCAGGATTTCTCCCGCGCCCAGCTCCGCCGCACGTATCGCCCAGCCGACCGCGTCGATACCGGTCGGGGTGCGGCCGCCATGGGTGAAGACCTCGAAACCGCTTGGTGGCGCGTCTGGCCCCGTTGAACGCCGCGCGTCAATCGCGCAAACGACACATTGCGCACCGAACTCATAGGCGATCTCGCTGATGACCGCGGGCCGAGTCACCGCCGCTGTATTCACCGACACTTTGTCGGCGCCCGCGCGCAGCATGCGGCGTGCATCCTCGGCGCTGCGTATACCCCCGCCGACAGTAAACGGGATGAACACCTTCTCTGCGGTCTGGCGCACGACGTCGATCATCGTGTCGCGTCGATCGCTCGACGCGGTGATGTCGAGGAACACCAGCTCGTCGGCACCCTCGGCGTCGTAGCGCTCGGCGAGTTCGACCGGGTCGCCGGCGTCGCGTAGGTCGACGAAGTTCACGCCTTTGACGACACGTCCTGCGGTCACATCGAGACATGGGATAACACGCGCGACCCGCATCACGCACGTCCGTTCGACGCCGCGACGGCCTGCTCGATCGTGAACCTCCGCTCGTACAGCGCGCGGCCGACGATCGCGCCGGCGAGTCCGCGCTCTCCGACGCGCAGCGAGCGCAGTTCACGAAGGTGCGCGAGGCCGCCCACGCCACCTGACGCGACCACGGCGATCGGCGACGCGGCGAGCATCTCGGCCAAACCTTCGAGGTCAGGGCCCTCGAGTGTGCCATCGCGCGCGATCTGCGTGACGACCAATGCTTCGACACCGGCGTCGGCGAAACTGGCAGCAACGTCGACGATGTCGCGACCGGAAACCTCGGTCCACCCTCGCACCGCAACCTCGCGACCGTTCGCGTCGAGCCCGACGGCGACGCGATGTTTCGACGCGAGGCGACGAACAAACGCCGGGTCGTCGAGCGCAGCAGTTCCAATCACTAGCCGCGCGACACCGACATCGAACAGCGCTGCGGCAGCGGCATCGTCGCGGACACCGCCGCCAACTTGCAGCGGTACCGACAGCGCTGCGGCGATCGCCGCGATCACCGGCCGGTTGACGGGCTCACCGGTACGCGCCGCGTCAAGGTCGACCACATGCACCCACGGCGCACCCGCGGCAGCGAACGCCTGCGCCTGCGCGACCGGATCGTCGCCGTAGACAGTCTCTCGGCCATAGTCGCCCTGATACAGGCGGACGCATTGTCCACCGCGAAGATCGATCGCCGGAAACAGATCCATCAGACAGCCAGCCGTGCCGCGTCTTCACGCACGAAGTCGACGAAGTTGGTCAGCAAACGCAGACCTGACGGACCCGACTTCTCCGGATGGAATTGTGTGGCCCAGACACGGCCCTTTCTGACCATCGCCACGACGTCACTGCCGTAGTCGCACGTGGCGATGCACGAGTGATCGAGCGGGGCCGCGTACGAGTGCACGAAGTACACCCACGCATCGTGTTCGAGCCCTGTCAACAGCGGATCGGTCGCACGAGGTTGCAACACGTTCCACTGCATCTGCGGGCGCTTTACATCACCGACCAGCAGGTCGACCACGCCTTCGAAGACGCCGAGGCCGCTGACCCCGGGCGACTCGGTGCTGCCTTCGAACATCATCTGCATCCCGACACAGATGCCGAGAAACGGACGTCCCGAGGCGACCGCCGACAACGCCGCCGTGTCGAGCCCGCACGCGGCCAGCGCGTGCATGCACGCACCGAACGCGCCGACACCGGGCAGGACCACCGCGTCGGCAGACGCGATCTCGTCGACGTCAGCAGTGAGCCTGGCGTCGGCGCCCACGTGCTCGAGGGCCTTTTGTGCGGACCGCAAGTTGCCAATGCCGTAGTCGAGCACGGCGATACGCGGACGAGCGGTGCCGCGCTCGCTCACAACACGCCCTTGGTGGAGGGCAGCGCCGAGCCTTCGATGCGCACAGCATCGCGTAACGCACGCGCGACTCCTTTGAACATGGCCTCGATGAGGTGATGGGTATTACGGCCCCGCACGGACGTGATGTGCAACGTGATCAGGCTCGCGAACGCGAACCCGCGCCAGAACTCTTCGACCAGCTGCGGATCGAACGGCGGATCACCCAAGATCTTTTCGCCGGGAAACGCGACCTCGTACACGAGGAACGGGCGACCCGACAGATCGAGAGCCACGTCGATGAGTGCCTCGTCGAGCGGCACCGCGTTCGACGCGAATCGTCGGACCCCGATCTTGTCGCCGAGAGCGGCGCGGAACACTTCGCCGAGCGCGATGCCGACATCTTCCACCGTGTGGTGCGCGTCAATCTCGAGATCGCCCTTCGCGTCGATCGTCAGATCGAAGCCAGCGTGTTTACCGAGTTGCGCGAGCATGTGATCGAAGAACGGAAGGCCGGTAGCGACCTCGACCGTGCCCGAACCATCGAGCTCGAGCGAGATGGTGATCGCGGTTTCCTTCGTTGCTCGTGACCGTTGCGCGCTGCGACTCATACCGTGCTTCTTTCGCGTGTGGGGCTCATCGCAGCGATTCCGTAAGCGCCGCGAGAAATCGATCGTCCTCATCGGGGGTGCCGATGGTGACCCGTAGACAGCCGTCGAGCCGGGGCCACGACGCGCAATTGCGCACGAGCACCGAGCGGTCGACCAATGACTGCCACACGGCATCACCATCTCGTGCGTCGGGCCGGAACAACACGAAGTTCGCGCCCGACGGCCAAACCGTAACTGGCAGCTCGTGCAGCGCAGCGGCGAGACGGCCGCGCTCCTCAACGAGGAGCTTCACGCGTTCGTCCATCTCGTCACGAAAGTCGAGGGCCAACGAGCCGGCGATCTGTTTGACCGTGTCGAGGTGATACGGCAACACGACGTTGTCGAGCTCGGCCACCAACCACGACGGTGCGATGCAATAGCCGAGTCGCAACGCGGCCAGCGACCAGGTTTTGGAGAACGTGCGCGTGACCACGAGAGCGCGATCTTCGGACACCATGGCCACAGCTGACATTGGCGCGAACTGACCGTACGCCTCGTCGACGATCACCAGGCCGGCGTAGGCGCGGGTGCGATCGACTATGGCGCGCACCGTTTCGGGTGGGTCGACAACGCCGGTGGGATTGTTCGGCGAGCAGAGGAACACCACCTCGGGCTGGTGCGTGTCGATGACCGAGAATGCCACGTCGAGATCGAGATCGAAGTGCTCGGTTCGTTCACCGACCACGACCTCGGTACCGACGATACGAGCGATATGGCTGTGCAGCGCGTACGTGGGCTCGAAGACCGCGGCGCGCCGACCTGGCCCGCCGTACGCGAGCAGCAAGCACTGCAACACCTCGTTCGAACCGTTGGCGACAAAGACCTGATCGGCGCGTACGCCGTAGTGCGCGGCGATTTTGCCGCGCAGCGCCTTGGCCGAACGATCGGGATAGCGGTGCCATTGCACGTCGCCGATCGCCGCGGCGAGTTCGCGTGTGAACGCGGCCGGTGGCGCATAAGGCGACTCGTTGGTGTTCAGCCGAACATCGACCGACACCTGCGGCGAGTGGTACCCCTCCATGAGCGCGAGGTCGTCACGAACGCGCGGCCGCCAGGTCATGACGCACCTGCGGCGAGCCAATCAACCCGACGCCGAATCGAGTCGGCATGCGCATCGAGGCCCTCTGCTTCGGCCAGTTCGACGACGTCGGGGCCAAGGCGCTCGAACGCGCGCTGATCGAGGGTGATCACGTGGATGTCTTTTTGGAAGTCGCGCGTCGTGAGCGCACCGGCGAAACGCGCGGTGCCATCAGTGGGGAGAACGTGCGACGGTCCGGCCATGTAGTCGCCAATCGATGCCGGCGAAAGCGGTCCACAGAACACCGCACCGGCGTGGCGTACGAATGGCAAAAGCGTGCTCGGTTCGGCGTTCATCAGCTGCAGGTGTTCGGGTGCAATGGCGTTGGCGACGATGATCGCGTCGCGCTGGGTGTCGACAAGCGCGCACCATCCGCCGGCCGCGAGCGTGGCCTCGATGTCGGCGCGCCGCGGCGCGGTGGACACCTGACGTGCGACCTCGGCGCAGATCTCGTCTGCCGCCTTCTCGCTCCAGGTCACGAGCCACGCGAGGCCATGGGGCCCATGCTCGGCCTGCACGATCACGTCAACCGCCGCAAGAGCGGGTGGCGTGGTGTGGTCCGCAATGACAACGATCTCACTTGGCCCCGCAAAGGCAGAGGGAACACCGACCACGCCGGCTACTTCGCGTTTCGCGATGGCCACAAAGACATTGCCGGGGCCCGCGATCACGTCGACAGGCCGAATGGTTGCTGTGCCGTAAGCCATTGCCGCGATCGCTTGTGCTCCGCCGACGGCGTACACCTCGTCAACGCCGGCAACGGCGGCCGCGGCAAGCGTGACCACCGGGACACGACCGTCGGCACCGGGGGGTACACACAGCACGACCTCGGCCACGCCAGCGACGCGCGCGGGAATGGCGGTCATCAAGACCGTCGACGGATACGCGGCGCGACCACCCGGCACGTACAAGCCGGCGCGATCGACTGGCTGGTGACGAGCCTCGATCACCAGCCCGTCGCGCACATACGTGTGCGGCGCGGTGATTTGCGACTGGTGAAAGGACCTGATGTTGTCCGCTGCCGCCTCGATCGAGGCCCGCAACGAGCTCGGACATGCTGCGAGTGCGGCCGCGACCTCCTCAGGCGGCACGCGGGCCGAAACCAAGTCGCATCCGTCGAATCGTCTGGTCAAGTCGCGCAGCGCGGCATCACCACGTGAGCGCACGTCGGCGACGATCTCGCGGACCGCGGCGGTGGGAGCATCACCGGCAACGTCGGGCCGCGGCAACAACGCCCGAGTGTCGGCCGTGCGCGCGCCAAGATCGCGGCCACGAAGGTCGAGTCGCTGCAACATGACTGCACAACCGTATCGGCCCCGACCTCGTTCCTTGACGCCATTTCCGGTAGACCTCCTCCTCATGTCACCGAGCGACGCCGCCGCGCTGTCCTCCGCCTCGAGTTT
The DNA here is from genome assembly GCA_043738925.1 of Actinomycetota bacterium. GTDB lineage: Bacteria > Actinomycetota > Acidimicrobiia > Acidimicrobiales > WLNW01 > WLNW01. The sequence continues at coordinate 6,706 of JAYUFA010000365.1, read as the reverse complement.
GCTCGACGACCTCATCGGCCGAGTCGTCGAGGTGGCCGACCGCTACCAAGGCACCGACCGCGAGTCGATCGCCTTCCAGCTCCACGAAGTCGAACGGTCGTTGCGCAGCGCCTCACGCCAACTCGACGCAGTCCAACGAACCCTGCGTTGAGGTTTTCGGTCGCAAAACCGGAGCTGCTACAGCTCGCTGGCGTCGCAAAAATCCTCGAGCGTGCACTCGGCACAGTTGGGCTTGCGGGCAAAGCAAACCCGGCGTCCATGCAGGATCAACCGCAAACTGAACGCCCCGCGCTCGGCCGCCGCGATCATCGGGTTCAGTTCGAGTTCGACCTTGACCGGATCGGTCTCCTCGGTGATGCCGAGTTTCCTCGACAAGCGCAGTACGTGCGTATCGACCGGCAATCCAGGCAAGCCGAGTGCGACGCTGCGCACCACGTTCGCCGTCTTGCGACCGACGCCGGGCAAGCTCACCAAATCCTCCATCGCACCCGGCACCTCACCGCCGTACGCGTCGACCAACCGTTGCGCCATACCGACGATGCTTTTGGCCTTGTTGGCGTAGAAGCCAGTCGAGCGAATGATCTCCTCGACGTCACCGAGGCTCGCGTGCGCAAGATCGTCGGGAGTCGGGTAGCGGGCAAAGAGCGCCAGCGTCACCATGTTGACCCGCTTGTCCGTGGTCTGCGCCGACAGGATCGTTGCCGTCAGCAGCTCGAACGCGCTGTTGTGATCGAGCTCACAGAGCGCGTCGGGGTACTCCTCGGCGAGCCGCCGGTGCACCTCGCGAGCGCGACCTTTGGGAGTCCGGGGGCGGGCCATCGCGGCGACAGTAGCCTGGGTGACCATGTCAGCCGTCGTTCGCGATCACCTGGGCTGGGTCACGCGTTGGAACGCCGGCCCCGAGCGACCGCACGACCCGACTGCCCACCTGCACGCCGCGATCGTCGCGGTGCAGGGCCAAGGCGGTGGCCAACTGGTGCTGTGGGTCGAACAGGTCAACGATCAGCTCGACGCCATCGCGCGTGCAGCGGGCGCACAGCAGTGGCGCGACCTGCTTCAGATGCGGTGCCCGTTGCCCACGGACCCAACCGACGTCGCAACGCGGGCGTACATCGACGCTGATCTCGACGCATTTCTCGATGTCAACAACCGCGCGTTTGCGTGGCACCCCGAGCAGGGCAACATGACACGCTCCGACGTCGAAGCGCTCCAACAGGAGCCGTGGTTCGACGCTGACGGCTTTCGTATATACGAGAAAGACGGTCGTGTGGCGGCGTTCTGCTGGACCAAGATCCATGCCGCGAACGAGCTGCTTGGCGACCCGGCTATGGGCGAGGTCTATGTCATCGCCGTTGATCCCGTGCTACACGGCCGGGGGTTGGGCAAGGCGCTCACCCTCGCAGGCCTGCGGTGGCTCGCCGCACGCGGGCTCGGCACCGCGATGCTGTATGTCGAGCACGACAACGCGTCGGCGGTACGCACCTACGAACGCATCGGCTTCAACGTGCACCACGTCGATCGGGCCTATCGGATCACGGTCGCGTGATCACGCCCGACGCGCCCGCGCCGCAAGCGCGCTACGACATTGATCGCGACGCACTCTCGCAGTTGCTCGACGACCAGCCGCGCTATCGAGTCGATCAGGTGTGGTCGGCCTTGTATGACAACCTGGCCGACCCGACCGACATGACGAACCTGCCCAAGGCACTGCGCACCCGGCTCGACAGGCAATTGCCCGCCGCGCTCCATGTCGCGACCATGCGGACAAGCGTCGACAACGAGACGGTGAAATGGCTCTGGCGCTTACACGACGACGCACGCATCGAGACGGTGCTCATGCACTACCGCGATCGCTCGACCGTCTGTATCAGCACACAAGCCGGCTGTGCGATGGCATGCGGGTTTTGCGCGACTGGCCAAGGCGGCTTCGAACGTCAGCTCAGCGTCGGAGAGATGGTCGAACAGGTCGTGCGTGCCCAGCGCGAAGCCCGTCGCGTCGATCGACGAGTCTCGAACGTCGTGTTCATGGGAATGGGCGAGCCATTCGCGAACTACGACCGCACGATTGCCTCTCTCGAACGCATCCACGACCACCTCGGCATTTCGGCGCGCCAGCTCACGGTGTCGACGGTCGGCATCGTCCCCGGTATCCGCAGCTTTGGTCTCGAGCGGCTGCCCGCAAACCTTGCGGTATCGCTACATGCCGCCAACGACACGTTGCGCGACGAGTTGGTGCCGATCAATCGCCGCTACCCACTCGCACAGCTCGCCGAAGCGTGCCATGAGTACCTCGGCCATCGGAACCGGCGCTTGTCATTCGAGTGGGCGATGATTGATGGCATAAACGATCGCCCAAGTGATGCATTCGAGCTGGCAACGTTCGCACGCGACCTGCGTGCCCACGTCAACTTGATTCCGCTGAACCCCACGGGAGGCTTTGCCACCGTCGGCTCGCCGCTCGCCCACGTGCACGCGTTCCGCGACGAACTCGTGCGCCTCGGCATCAACGCCACCGTGCGACGCAATCGCGGCACCGACATCGATGCCGCATGTGGTCAGCTACGCGCTCGTGAGGTCGCGATCAGCCCCCGACGCGCGCCACGGGCGCGCGGCACGGCAGACTGACCCAATGGACCAGTTCCGGTGGATCGATCGCACGCAGCCCGGCCGCCTCGTTCAGGGCACCTCGATGCTTTACATCTCGGCGGCCTTCGATGTGTTCAACAGCTTCCTTGGCGGTGGCGCCTTCGGCGTGGTGTTCTTCGTTCTCGCGTTGTTGAAGGGCGCCGGCGCCTACGGCATGGCGAACGAGAAAAAGATCGGCTACTACGCCGGCTGTACTGGCGCATCGCTCGCAGTCGTGGTCGACATCGTCCTGCTCACGGTCAACCCCGTGTTCGGCCTGATCAACCTTGCCATCGCCGTGTGGATTGTTTCGCTCGTTCTGCACGACTCAAGTCGCAGCTACGCGCGTATCTGGTTCAAGTGAGTCTTCGGTGACCGCGTCACCGGTCGATCCGGCACTTCCGCAGGGCGACGCCAAGGTCCGGGCCGTGCGTGAGATGTTCGACACGATCGCACCGCGTTACGACCTGGTGAATCGGGTGATGACCTTCCGCATGGACGTCGCGTGGCGCAAGCGCACCATCAGCGCACTGCAACTCGAACCTGCGTCCACAGTGCTCGACCTGGCGTGCGGCACTGGTGACTTCTGCCGCGAGCTCACCAAACAGGGCCACCGGGCCATCGGTGTGGATCTCTCGTTCGGCATGCTCGCGGCGGCGCGAACCGACGTACCGCTGCTGCAAGCCGACATCTTGCGCCTGCCGTTCCCCAATGGCTCAGTCGATGGGGCCACATGCGGCTTCGCTCTGCGAAACCTGATCGAGCTCGACGGCTTCTTTCGCGAATTGGCACGTGTCGTTCGCCCCGGCGGGCGCATCGCGCTCCTCGAAGTTGCTACCCCGAAGTACCGCGTGCTGCGAGCCGGACACAGCATCTACTTCGGCAAGGTGGTGCCGCGTATCGGCGCGTTGCTTTCCGACAGGGCGGCCTATCGATACCTTCCGAAGTCGGTTGCGTACCTGCCGCCTCCCGACGAGATGCTCGAGCTGCTCCGAGGCGCAGGATTCTCGAACGTCGAACGCCATCTGCTTTCCACTGGCATCAGTCAATTGATCGTGGCCACCCGCACGTGAGGTCGAGAGCATGAACAACCTGCGTTCGGTGACCTATCGCGTCGACGTCGATATCGATCCGATCACGTTCGCGGGCGACGACGGCATCGTATGGATGCACGACGGCTTCGCATTGGCCGGACGAGGTCAGGCAACGACGATCGGTCTGGGCGCCACGACTTCCACGTCGGACGCCGGCGAAGCGTTTGGCCGCATCGAATCCCATAGCGAAATCGATCGCATCGGCACCGGGCCAGTTGCCCTCGGCGCGTTGGCCTTCGCGCGCGCTGACGACCGGCTCACCGGCACGCTCGTCGTGCCCAACCTGATGTACGGCCGTGACCGCGACGGGAATCGATGGATCACGTGGGTGGGTGACAATGCGCCGCCCGACGTCACCATGCTGGTCGACCAAGTCGTCTCACTCACCACGTCGACGCAGCCGGTGCCCACACCGACCAGGTTCGAGATCGAGTCGACGCGTACGCCCGAGGCGTGGTGCGCGTCGGTCGAAGCAGCTCGCGACGCGTTACGGCGAGGCGTGGCTCGCAAGGTGGTCCTCGCGCGCGACATCAACATCACGTGCGATGTACCGATTGCGCGCTCGGCCGTGCTTCGACGTCTCGCCCGCAACTACGCCACGTGCTATCTCTTCGCGACACCGACGCTGACCGGCGCGTCACCCGAGTTGTTGGTGGCTCGACTTGGCGACGTGGTGCGTGCGCAACCCATGGCAGGCACCACCGGACGCAGTCCCGATCCGACCGCCGACCTACGCCTTGCCGCGTCGCTCCTCGCGTCGCACAAGGACCGCGTCGAGCACCAGATCACCATCGACATGGTGCACGACACGTTGCTCCCATGGTGCTCGTACCTCGACGCCGACGCCGAGCCCCAAGTGGTCAGCGTGGCCAACCTGCACCACCTTGCGACCAACGTCGAAGGCCGTCTGTCCTACCCGTTGCCGTCCGTCCTCGAGCTCGTCGATGCACTCCATCCCACGCCTGCGGTCGGCGGCGACCCACGCAAAGAAGGCCTCGCTCTCATCGCGGAACATGAGGATCTCGACCGCGGTTCCTACGCCGCGCCGGTGGGCTGGATCGATCAGCGCGGCAACGGTGAGTTTGCTGTCGGCGTCCGCAGTGCCGAGATCTGGGGCGCAAAGGCACGCCTGTTCGCCGGAGTGGGCGTTGTTGTCGACTCTGAACCGGAGACCGAGCTCGCCGAAACGCGGATAAAACTCGAAGCCATGCTCGGCGCGATCGTCCGACCCTGAGGCCGGCACGCCTCAATCCGCTTCGGGGTCGATCGCGCGGTGCACGGCATCATTCAGCGAGCGGTGCAGCACCACGTTCGCAGCGCGGTCGGTCTTGACCACGACGACCGTCAGCCCCTGCACGCGGGCCAGTGCGCGAGAGAGCGCTACGGGTGAGGCCGCCTCGACCACGCGCAGTCCGTGGGCGCGCGCCAAAGCAGCGCAATCGGTGCCGTGGGGTGTGCCGAAGAGTTGCTCGAATCGGGAAGCCTCGAGCGCGTCGGCTTGCGCCAGGAACGAGAAGATGCCGCCGCCGTCGTTGTCGACGACGACGATCGTCAACGCCAGCACACGCCGCGCCAGCGCGATCAGGGCGCTCGAATCGTGTAGGAACGCGACATCACCGACCAACGCAACAGTGGCCACACCCGACGCGGCCACACCGATCGCTGTCGACACGACGCCATCGATGCCGTTCGCACCGCGATTCGCATGCACCGTGATGTCGCTACGCCTTGGCGCGTACCACTCGACATCGCGGATCGGCATCGACGACGCCACCACGATGTGCGCGTTACGCGGTGCTTCGGCGATCACCAAGCGCGCGACCAATGGCTCGGTGATCGCCTTGGTACGAGCGAGATGCTCACCAATCGCGCGGGCGGCGGCAGCATCGGCCTGCAACCACGACCGCAACCACGCGCGCGGTGCAGCAGCCGTGGTGTCGACGGTAAACGTCGGCGCAATCAGCGACGCCCCCAACGCGGGATCGTTCCATGAGTCGACGATCACCACCTGGTCGGCACCCGACGTCGTGACCCACTCGTTCAACACCCGTGACGCCGGCAGATCCCCGACGCGCACGATGATCTCGGGACACTGCGCTGTCGCGAAACTCGGCACGCGCAACAGCGGGTCGGCGTGGGCGATGCCACCGAGACCACTGCGCGGATCGGCGATCACCGGCCATCCGAGGCGACGAATCCCAATGGCGTGCCGTGCCGAGCCTGCGCCTGCGATGACGAGACCACGTTTTGACCGATCGATGACCACACCACCATCGATACGTATCTGAGCCGTGCGATGCCATGGCGCGTTACGGGGACGCCCGAGGGGAAGCGCGTGGGCGCGCCCGACGAGGGGCTCGCGGAACGCCAGGTTGACATGCACCGGCCCGGGACGCCCTCCACCGATGCCCCCACCGACGCCAAAGGCCGCCAGTTGCGCGTGCGCCGCAAGCGGCCGCCATGTGTGCCGGGTGTGCCACGTCGCCACACCCGGTTCGACGTAGAGCCGGGCCGACCGGCCGAAGAGACCGACCTGATCGATCGTCTGGGGCGCTCCGACGTCGCGCAACTCGGGTGGACGATCGGCGGTCACTATCAAAATCGGCACCGCCGCCAAGTGCGCTTCGATGACGGCCGCGTGCAGTTCGGCCGAGGCGGTACCGCTGGTTGTCAGCACCACTGCGGGGCGACGCGTTGCCAGCCCGAGGCCGAGCGCCACGAACGCCGCCGAGCGTTCGTCGTGGTGCACCGAGACCTGCACGCGCGCTTCAGCCGTCAGTGCCAGTGCGAGTGGGGTGGAACGCGAGCCGGGTGAGATGCAGGCGTGCGTGAGACCACCGCGCACCCACTCGTCAACGAGCGTCGCACAGAAGGCGGCGGCGACATCTTGCGGGTTCGGTTCCACGTCGGCCATCAACGAGACTCTACGGTGACGCCTATGAGCACGGAGGATTCGGGCACCCTCGCCTGGCACGAACGCGGCCACG
>JAYUFA010000364.1:0-1674 GCA_043738925.1 Actinomycetota bacterium | reverse complement strand
GGGGTCGGTCAGATCCACCGTGTCAGCCTGAAACATGGCCATCGTTTCTCCTCCGAGTGCAGCCGATCGTACTGGCGCGCGTGCTCAGCGAGCGAGGGCCGCCACGGGTGCATCGAGGCGGTAGAGCGACATCGCGTTGTCCCACAGCAGCTTGCGGCGGATGTCGTCGGACACGCCTTGCATCGATGCCTCAATGTGCTCGTGCACATTGCCGTACAGACATGTGGGGTGCGGAAAGTCGGTTTCGAACATCACGTTGTCGGCGGGGATGGCCCTGCCGACCAACTCACGCACCGCGAACTTCTCGAACCAGAAGGTAATGCTCACCTGGTCCGCGAAATATTCGCTCGGCAGACGATCGAGTTCGGGGCGAGTGTGCTTCCCGCCGCCTTCGATGAATTGATAGTCGATCGCTTCCAGCGCGAACGGCAACCAGCCAATACCCGACTCGACCGACACGATGCGAAGCGTCGGGAAGCGCGGCAGGATGCCTGACAGGAGCACGTCGCACACCTGTTGACCGTTTTTGTGGAACAGCGCCAGGCCTTCAATCGCGAACGTCTCGGCGAAACCGCGCTCCGCGGTACGGCGAAGGTCCCAGTTGAACTCGCCGCCGCCCACATGGAGGTTGACGGGCATCTGATGGGCGGTGGCCGTGGCCCAGAGGGGGTTCCAGTAGGCGTCGCCCATGTACGGCAGATCGAAGCGATGCGGCTCACCGGTGAACAGCACAGTTTTGAAGCCGAGCGCCGCCGTGCGCTCGATCTCGCGCACGCAGTCATCGACATCCCAAAAGGGCAACGATGCGACCGGGATCAACCGCTGCGCGTCAGCTGATGCCCACTCGTGCTGCCAATCGTTGTACGCGCGAACACACTCGTACATGAGCTCGCGATCCTTCAAGCGCAAGAACCGTTGCCCGCCGAAACCGCCGACATTCGGATACAGCAGCTGCGCCCAGATACCGACCTCGTCGAGCAGCGCCAACCGCGCGCGAGCGTCGTACGCCGCGGGCAACAGGTCCTCGTAGGTGTTGGGCATGGCCGGCACCGGGCTCGACCACCCGGCGGGCGCGGTAGGCCCAACGGGTGACGCCACCTGACCGTCGATGAACCAGACGTCCTTGCCGTCAACTCGCCGCACGTGCGGCACGCGATCGACGTACTTGGCCGCGACGCGGCTCGTCCACGTGTCGGGTGCCTCGGTGATGTGCGCATCGACGTCGATGATCGTGTATTCGGTCATGCTCGGACCTCAGGACGCAACAACTGCCCAGGTCGTCCCATGGCATCGGCATCGCTCGCGACCCCGTCGCGACGAATGATCGTGCCGTTCACCAATACGTGTGTCATGCCGACGGGAGCGTCGGCGGTAAGGCGCTCGGAGCCACCGGGGAAGTCACGCACTCGTCGCAGCGGGCCAGGTGCAACCGTGGCCGGATCGAACACTGCGATGTCAGCCCACGCACCGACGCGGAGGTAACCCCGGTCGGCGAACCCGAACAGATCGGCTTGCACGCCCGTGAGCTTTCGTACCGCTGCTTCCATCGGCATGAGTCCACGATCGCGTACCCAGTTGCCGAGAAAGTCAGTGGCCTGGGGCGCGTCGCACAATTGGCCGACGTGCGCCCCGGCATCGGAAAGACCGAGTGTGCAGTGCTCGTCGAGCAACAAG
>JAYUFA010000363.1:0-4493 GCA_043738925.1 Actinomycetota bacterium | reverse complement strand
CGCTTGCCGCCGGCACGCGCAGCTTCTACACGGCGCCCATCAAGGCGCTCGTGTCGGAGAAGTTCTTCGATCTGTGCGCTACGTTCGGCACCGAGCGCGTGGGCATGATGACCGGCGATGCGGCAGTCAACGCGCAAGCCCCAATCGTCTGCTGCACGGCCGAGATTCTCGCCAACCTCGCGCTTCGTCAAGGGTCCGCAGCCGATGTCGGCGTGGTCGTCATGGACGAGTTCCACTTCTACGCCGACCCCTCGCGCGGATGGGCCTGGCAGGTGCCGTTGATCGAGTTGACGTCGGCGCAGTTTCTGTTGATGTCGGCCACGCTCGGCGACACCACCGCGCTCGCGGATGACCTGTCCCGTCGAACTTCGCGCCCGACTGCTGTGGTTCGCAGCACCACGCGGCCAGTGCCGTTGACCTTCGACTATCGCGTCATGCCGATGCACGAGATCCTTGAGGAGTTGCTCGCCACCCATCAAGCGCCGGTCTACGTAGTGCACACCACCCAGGCGGCCGCAATCGAGCGCGCACAAACGCTCATGAGCATCAACGTTTGCTCACGCGAGGAGAAGGATCAGATCGCCACGTTGATCGGCGGTTTCCGTTTCGCGGCCGGGTTCGGGCGCACGCTGTCGCGCCTCGTGCGTCACGGCATCGGTGTACACCACGCTGGCATGTTGCCCAAGTATCGGCGCCTCGTCGAACGCCTCGCGCAGGCCGGTCTGCTCAAGGTGATCTGCGGGACGGACACGCTCGGCGTGGGCATCAACGTGCCGATCCGCACCGTGGTGTTCACCGCGCTCTCCAAGTTCGACGGTACGACGACGCGCGTCTTGTCGGCGCGCGAGTTCCACCAGATCGCGGGGCGGGCCGGACGCGCCGGGTTTGACACCTCTGGTCGTGTGGTGGTGATGGCGCCGGAGCACACCATCGAGAACGAGCGCGCGGTAGCCAAGGCCGGCGACGATCCCAAGAAGCTGCGCAAGATCGTGCGCAAGAAGCCCCCACCCGGTTTCGTGTCGTGGGGGCCACCCACGTTCGAACGGTTGAAGTCGGCCGCGCCTGAGCCGCTCACGTCGAGTTTCGCGGTGAGCCACGCGATGTTGCTCAACGTGATCGAGCGGCCCGGCAACGCGTTCGAAGCGATGCGCCGCCTGCTCACCGACAACCACGAGCCACGCGTGGCGCAACGGCGCCACATTCGTCAGGCCATCGCGATGTATCGAGCGCTCCTCAGCGCGGGCATCGTCGAACGTCTCGAAACCCCTGATGCACAAGGGCGCGTCGTTCGGCTCACGGGCGATCTCCAGGCGAACTTCGCGCTGAACCAGGCGCTGTCGCCGTTTGCGATAGCGGTGCTGGAGTTGCTTGATCGCGAGGCAGCCACGTACACGCTCGACGTGTTCTCGGTGATCGAATCGACGCTCGACGACCCGGGCAAGGTGCTCGATGCCCAACGGTTCAAGGCACGTGGTGACGCGGTGCAGCAGATGAAGTCCGATGGCATCGAGTACGACGAACGGATGGCGCTGCTCGACAAGGTGACCTACCCCATGCCCTTGGCCGAACTGCTCACCGAAGCGTATGAAAGCTACCGGCGCGGCCATCCGTGGATTGCGGATCATCGCCTCAGCCCGAAGTCGGTGGCGCGCGATCTCTCCGAGCGAGCAATGACATTCGTCGAATACGTGAACCACTACGGCCTCGCGCGTTCGGAGGGCGTCGTTCTCCGATACCTTTCTGATGCGTACAAGGCGCTGTCTCGTACCGTGCCCGATGATGCGAAAACCGACGACTTGGTCGATCTCATCGAGTGGCTCGGCGAGTTGGTTCGTCAAGTCGATTCGAGCCTGCTCGACGAGTGGGAGCAGTTGCGGAATCCGAACGACGAGGCAGACGTTGTCCTCGACGAGCGTCCGCGACCCGTAACCGCCAACACGCGCGCCTTCCGTGTGCTCGTGCGCAATGCCTTGTTTCGTCGGGTCGAGTTGGCCTCGGCGCGCCGATACGACGAGCTCGGCGAGCTTGACGGCGAGCACGGCTGGAATGCCGCGCGGTGGCGCGAAGCGCTCACGGCGTTCTACGAGGACCACCAGTCGATCGGTATTGGTCCCGACGCGCGGGGACCGCAGCTGTTGATCGTTGATGCACCGTCGGGCCGCATGCTCGTGCGACAGATCTTCGACGATGAGGCAGCTGATCACGATTGGGGCATCAACGCCGAGATCGACCTCGTGGCTTCGGACGAGACGGGCGTCGCAGTCATCCGCGTGGTGAGCGTCGGCGCACCCTCGTAGCCTGACGACGAGGCCAGATAGAGGAGCGCCATGACCGATCTTGATCGTCTGCCTGCCGCGTACATCACCCACGGCGGCGGGCCGTGCTTCTTCATGGACTGGGACCCGATCGACGCGTGGGACGCACTGCGTGCGGCACTTGAGGGTATTGGTCCGAGCCTGCCCGTCACGCCGAAAGCCATCGTTGTGGTCACCGCGCACTGGGAGTCACCGGTGTTCGCGATTGACAGCGGCATCGCGCCCGAGCTGGTCTACGACTACACCGGCTTTCCGCCCCACACCTATCAGCTGACCTATCCGGCGCCGGGTTCATCTGATGTGGCGGCGCGTGTTGCCGCCTGCATGGAGGTGGCCGGCATTGCACACCGTGTCGACCCGCATCACGGTTGGGACCACGGTGTCTTCATCCCGCTGAAGGTCATGTTCCCCGACGCCAACATCCCGGTCGTTGCCGTGTCCGTGCGCGCTGATCTCGACCCGCGAGCGCACCTCGAGCTTGGGCGTGCATTGGCGCCGCTGCGCGACGAAGGCGTGTTCATCGTCGGCAGCGGCTCGAGCTTTCATCACTTCGGCAACTTCGGTCGCGAGGACCTCGCCGTGCCGTTCGATGATTGGTTGAACGAAGCGGTTGCGTTGCCGGCCGACGCGCGGTGGGACGCGCTGGTGCATTGGGAGCGCGCACCGTTTGCCCGTCAGGCCCACGCACGTGAGGAACACCTCGTGCCGCTGATGGTGGCGGCCGGCGCAGCCGATGACGTCCCGGCGCGGTCGATCTTCCACGGCCAGATCATGAACACCACCGCATCGTGTTGGCTGTTCGACTGAACGACGTGCTGGCTGCTCTCGATGAGTTCGAGCGCGGCGCGTTGCTCGCGCTCGTCGTGGCGCCCGGCGTCGGCCTGGCGGTCGCGGCCGTTGACTCCGCAGCGATTGCGTACGCGTGTGTGGACCCCTGCCGTGTGGTTTCCGAAATCGAAACCGAGCTGCGTCCGAGATGGGTGATGTGGTCGGGCGAGACGACATCGGCGTTGATCGCGGCCGGTGTGCGCGTGGCGACCAGTTGGGATATCGCAGCGGTGCATCGGCTGCTGTTCGGTGGATGGCAGGCTGACCCTGCCCGCGTGTGGGCTCTGACGCGCGACCTCTCGCTCGACGCGGTTCCTGTCGAGAGCCCCATCGACTTGTTTCATCAAGGCGACGACTCGGCACCTGACGCGATCACTGATGCCGGCCATTTGCATCCGTCGTGGGCCACCGGAGGATGGGCGCGCGATGTTGATCGTCTCGCTCGATGGGCTTCGCTCGCGGCGACCGTAGCGCAAGAGCAACAGCGTCTCTTGGCCGAGCCCGACGTGTCACCGCGATCCATGCTGACGGCGCGCAGCGAGTCGACGATCGAGTTGCTGTGTACCGAGCTGGCAGCCGATGGCCTACCGGTGCGGCGCGCCGCGGCCGAGGAAGCCATCGCTTCCGTCATTGGTCCACGGCCACGAAGCCACGCCGACGCCGAGGATGGTCGCCGCGAGCGTGACCTCGCCGTGCTCCGCCACGTCTCGAGTGCCGATGACATCGACCTGCGAAGTCCCGGGCAGGTGAAGTCGCTGCTGCGACGCGCCGGCATCGAGGTACCCGATACCCGAGCGTGGCGTCTGCGCGAGATGCAAGACGTTCATCCCGTCGTCGCCGCTCTGCTGGCGTGGCGCAAAGCTGAGCGCGTCGCCACCACATACGGGTACGCGTGGCTCGATCAGAATGTCGCGGCTGACGGCCGGCTACGCGGTGCGTGGTCGGGTTGCGATGGTGCGGCGGGTCGGATGACAGCTTCGGCCGGTCTGCACAACATGCCCGCCGATATGAGGGGCGCGGTCGTAGCCGAGCCTGGTCACGTCTTCGTGCGGGCCGACCTCGGTCAGATCGAACCACGCGTTCTCGCTGTCGTGTCCGGTGACAAAGCCCTCGTCGCGGCCACTCAGGACGACGATCTCTATGCGCCCATCGCCGCGCAACTTGGCGTCGATCGAGCGATCGCGAAGGTGGCGTTCCTGGGCGCGATGTACGGCCAGACCACTGGCCGCGGAGCGCAGGTGGCGGGTCGCCTCGAGACCACCTACCCCACGGCGATGGGCTACCTACGCGATGCAGATCGAGCCGCCCAGGGGGGCCGCTCGCTGCGCACGTTTGGCGGTCGGCTGATCA
>JAYUFA010000362.1:0-30886 GCA_043738925.1 Actinomycetota bacterium | reverse complement strand
GGCCGAAGAGCACCTCGCCGCCGTAGCCACGCTCGCGCGCGCCGGCAACGATGCGGTCGATGTAGCCGGTCATCAACGGCCCGATCATCGCGTTCATTGCGCATGCCACCGCGCGGCCGTACTCACCGACACGGGGGGCCACGTCGTGACTCGACGAGACGAAAATATGTGGCATGCGATTCGCCAACGCCTGCGCGATGCGTCGCTCGTGAGTCGGGTTCAGGAAACTCCACAGCAAGCTGATGGCGACGGCTTCGTAGGCGCCGCGCTCTATGCGGTCGACCACGGTCTCGATGGCACCGTCGGTGAGTTCCACGACCACATCGCCGCCGCTGTCAACACGCTCGGTGATCTCGAACACATCAGCGCGCGCGATGAGGGGATCGGGCTTCGTGCTCATCGCGAAGTCGAGCATCTCCTCGACCGATGCACCAAGAGTGCGACCACTGCCGCGCATGATGCGGATCGCATCGCCGTGCCCGCTCGTGGCGATGAGCGCCGTGCGCGCCCCGGTGCGCGTGACGAGCGCATTGATGCCTGCAGTGGTGCCGTGGGCGAGACGTGTCATGCGCGTGTACAACTGGGCTTCGGTCAGATCGAGCGGCAAGAGCAACTCGCGGATGGCAGCAAAGAACCCGACCGACAGATCACGAGGAGTGGTCGACGACTTGCCGGTGAAGATGTCGCCGTTCGAACTGATAGCGACCGCGTCGGTGAACGTGCCACCGATGTCGACACCGACGACGAATGAATCGCGGTCGGTCACTCCGAAGTTCCCACACGCGCCACACCCGATCCGAGATGAGCCACGGCCAGCGCAATGGCTTGCGCGAACAACGCCGGCATCGTGCTGACCGAAGTCGGTGCAGCAGCGTGGCCAGCACGCGCAAACCGTGGTTCGATGAACGTGACGCGGTCGCCGAACACCTCGAGCACCGTGCATCCCTCGGCACCGATGTGCAACGGCCCGTAGGTGGTGTTGGCGCGGACGTGACGCATCGAGCCGAGTTTTTCGGGGCGGCGAGTCACCTCCATCTGCCCGCACAAGACGGTGGAGAAATAGTCGGAGTCGTGGGCGTGTGCGTCGATGGTGGTGTTCGGTGCGTACTCCACGATGACGACGATGGGATCATTCGGGCCATCACCCAGCGGGAACGCGGCGAAACGACCACCTTCACCAACGGTCCATTCGAGCGTGTCGAGGCTCGTTCGATGCTGACCCTTGGCGACTGACTGTTCCGCGTCAGCCACCGGGGGTCCACCCCGTGGCGCCGTACCCACCGCTCGGGGAGAGCATGGCGCGCATGCCCCCGTAGTGCGCGGTGAACATGCGACCGGTGCGCAGCAACTCGGGCATCACCGACCCCGACAGATGCACTGCTTGGTTGAGGTCGTCGAGCTCGACGTCGTACACGGTGAGGTAGTTCGCGCCGTAGCGAGCCGGCTCGACGCGATGCCAACGTCGGGCGTTCACGAATGCACCCGAAGCGAGCATGTCGGGCACGTGCACATCGTCGAGCCACGCGTTCCACGCATCGGTACTGGACGGATCGTTGGTCATGACGTAGCTCATGACATGGCCGGTGAGCGCTGTCCCGTGCATAGTCGGCCGCGCCCAGCGACCCATGGCCGTGAACGCGTCGACCGCCACGACGGAGTGGCATGCGTGCGTGCGCCCGGCACGACGTTGCGCGTCGAACGCGTCGAGCAGACCGCGCAGACCTCGCGTTGCGTCGTCGTATTCGTAGAAGTCGACGTGGGTGAAACCCTGCACCGGCGAGAAGCCCTGCGGCCGGTCGGCCACCTGCCAATGCGTGACCACCTTCGCCCCTGAAGCCGTACCGGTTTCGGGCAGGTGGACATCGTCGCACCATGCGGCCCACGCGGCCTCTTGTGAGAAGTCACTCGGGCGCGTGAGCACCATCACCAAGCCGTCTGCGCCGTTCGTTTCGGTCATCGTTCCCCCGGAAAAATCATTGTGGTCGTGCGCCCGAGATCGTGACGCGATGCATCACGCGTCTCTCGTGATAGTCCGCGACGGCAAAGTGCTGCACGGCGCGGTTGTCCCAGAACGCGACCGCGTTGACCGACCAGCGGAAACGACATTGGAACTGCGGCGAGCCGACGTGGTTGAACAGGAACTGGAGCATCTCGCGGCTCTCGTCCTCGCTCAGCGTGTCGATGCTCGTCGTCCAGTTGCTGTTGACATACAGACAACGCCGTCCTGTGGCCGGATGAGTGCACACGACGGGGTGATGCACTGGCGGCCACGCCCGTTGCAGCGCGCCGAGATCGGCCTCGACAAGGCCGCGATCGATCGATCGTTGCAGCGTCAGCGTGATGTCGTGCACCGCAGTCAGGCCGTCGAGGGTGGTTTGAAATCGCGGCGACAACGCGTCGTACGCGGCGTACATGCTCGCGAAGCACGTGTCGCCTCCCGCTGAAGGAAGTTGCACGGCGCGCAAAATCGAACCCATCGGCGGCTCGGCCATGTAGGTGTTGTCGGTATGCCAACGGTCGGCACCCTCGCCACGCGGATTGATCTGGTCGAGGATGGCCACCTCGGCGCTTACCGACGCCTTGGGCTTGAACGCGGGGATATTGATCTCGCCGAACGCGCGACTGAATCGCACGTGGTCATCCGGCGATATGTCCTGATCGCGGAAGAAGATCACCAGGTGTTGGTGCAACGCGTCGCGTATCTGCGCGACCGTCGACTCATCAAGGTCGTCGCGGAGATCGACCCCCGCTATCTCCGCGCCGATGGTCGGCGTGAGCGGCATTACCGAGATTGCCATGCCGGTAACGTAGGTCCGAGGGCGCATCCCAAGCAAGCGATAGGGACGATCGCGGAACTCGGCGGAAGAAGGGGTGAACACATCATGGGCGACGGCATCGCGAACGACCTTCCGACGCTGGTGGCACCGGCGACGACCGCGATCGTGTGCATGGAGATGCAGCGAGGTGTGTCCGGCGATCTCGGCGGCACGATGCCCGCCGCGCGCGCGGTCACGGAGCAGGACATGGTGCCTCGTTTGGCGCGACTCCTCACATCCGCGCGGGCGAATGGCATGCTCGTCGTGCATTGCGTGGCGGCGTTTCGTCCTGACCGTCGCGGCAGCTACGCCAACATGCCGTCGGTGAACACCGCGTGGACGAACCCCGACTACCTCGCGGTCGGCTCACCCGCAGTCGAAGTGATGACCGAGTTGTACGACGCCACCGACGTGGTGTCACAACGGCTCCACGGCATCTCGCCGTTCACCTCGACCTCGGTCGACCCTGCGCTGCGCAGCGCGGGCATTCGCACGGTGATCGCAGTCGGCGTCTCGTTGAATCGAGGCATCATCGGCGTCACCATCGAAGCGGTCAATCGCGGTTACCGAGTGGTGATACCGCGCGACTGCGTCGTGGGTTATCCCGCGTCCTACGGCGACCTCGTCCTCGAGCACACGCTCGCCGCCATCGCCTGGATCACCGACAGCGAAGCCGTCATGGCCGCGTGGTGACGCGACCCAACAGCGGTTCGCGGGGTGAGTGACCGCACAGGCACCTGAGTCCACAAACTACGCGAACATGGGGCGATGACCACACGCGCCGGCACCCACCCCTCGGTCTGTCGCTTCTGCCACGCCGGTTGCGCCATCCTCGTCGATGTCGATGACACCGGCGCGCCGGTGCGCGTGCGCGGCGATCGCGACAACGCGGTCTACGGCGGATTCACGTGCGAGAAGGGGCGTCAGCTGCCCGAACAGCATCGACACCCTCAGCGGCTCTTGTATTCGATGCGCCGCCGCGCCGACGGCACCCACCAACAAATCGCGAGCGAAGACGCTGTCGCCGATGTTGCTGCGCAGCTCGCGGCGATCGTCGCCGAACACGGGCCGCGCTCCGTCGCCTTGTATTCGGGCACGTGTGCGAGCCGCAATCCTGCGGCGAAGCCGATGCTCATGGCCTTCATGGACGCGATCGGTTCGCCGATGCGTTTCGACAGCAACACGATCGATCAACCGGGCAAGGCCGTTGCGCAGGCGATGCTCGGCATGTGGGGCGCACCCGCGCATGGCTTCAACGATGCCGACGTCACGCTGCTGATCGGGGGCAACCCGTTCGTCACGTTGTCGGGCGGCATCCCGACCCCCGACCCCATGCGGCGCGTCCGCGACGCGCGCGCCCGCGGCATGCAGCTCCTCGTGATCGACCCGCGGCGTACAGAGACCGCCGCGGCATCCGATCTGCATCTGCAACCCATCCCCGGCGAAGACATCGCGATCATCGCGGGATTGCTCCATGTCATCATTCGCGACGCGTTGTTCGATGAAGCGTTCGTCGTCGAGCACGTCGCGGGCTTCGACACGTTGCGCGATGCGGTCGCTTCGTTCACACCCGAACACGTGGCATCGAGGGCCGGCATCACGGCCGCGGAGTTGCTCGACTGCGCGCACCGCTTCGGTGGCGCGCGCCGCGGTGTCGCGACGTCAGGTACCGGGCCCAGCCTGGCGGGCCGTGGTAGCACCCTGCTCGAGTACCTCGTGATGGCGCTCAACACGATCTGCGGCCGCTACCTACGAGCCGGCGAGCCGCTGTGGAACCCCGGCGTGCTTCTGCCGGCCATGGCGCATCGAGCCCAGGTCACTGGAACGTGGCCGGCCTCGGGCTATGGAGAGCAACTGCGCGTGCGGGGGCTCACCGATGCCGCATGCGGCTTGTCGACTGCCGCGCTCGCCGACGAGATGCTGCTCGAAGGGCCGGGCCAAGTGCGCGCGCTCATCTGCCTCGGAGGCAACCCGGCTGCGGCGTGGCCCGATCACGACAAGACCGTCGCCGCGCTGCACAACCTCGATCTGCTGGTCACCTTCGACATCAAGATGTCGGCCACTGCGCAACTCGCGCACTACGTGATCGCGCCGAAGCTGACGCTCGAACTACCGGCGAGCACGTACACCACCGAGAGCATGGTCCACTACGCGGTGGGGTTCGGCTTGCCGGTGCCGTACGCGCAATACGCACCGGCAGTGGTCGACCCGCCCGACGGCGCCGACGTCGTCGAGGAATGGCAGTTCATCCTCAGCGTTGCGCACCGTATGGGCCTCACGCTCGAACTCGCACCCAACTTCGGTCGTATCGATCAAGCGCGCTGGGCACTTCGTGGCGACGAGCAGTTCACGCTCGATGACGTACTCGCGTTCCTCTATCAGAACTCGCGGGTTCCACTCGATGAGGTGCGAGCGCAACCGCGCGGCCGCGTGTACGACGCCGAGCCGGTGATCGTCGCGCCGCCCGATGTCGGCGCGAACGATCGCTTCGACATCGCGAACGCCGAATTGCTGGCCGAACTGGCGACCAACCACGTGCCGTGGTGGCCGCACGAACCCGACCGACCGTTTCGCCTGTTGTGTCGTCGCCACGTCGGCGCACTCAACTCGTCCGGTCTCGACCTCGGGAAGATGCGCTCCACGCCCTACAACCCGGCGTTCATGCATCCTGACGATCTCGCCGCGTTGGGCGTCTCAGCAGGCGATGCCATCGAGCTGGAAAGCTTCAGCGGATCAGTGCTCGCCGTCGCCGAACCCGACTCCGCTTTGCGTCGCGGTCTCGTATCGATGACCCACGCGTACGGCGACGTATTCGCGGGCGACGCACGGTTCCGCGAGGCCGGTTCGAACACATCTCGGTTGACCCGCGTCGACGTCGACTACGACCGCATCACGGGGATGCCTCACATGAGCAACGTGGCGATCGCTGTCCGCGCCGCGCCAAGCCCATGATGAGCCGCTCGCGATGACTCCGCCCGACCTGGTTACGACTCGGTCGACGCCTTGATGATGTGCTCGATCCACCACGCCGGCGCGTTGTCGGTGATATTCGGGATGTTCGAGTAGTCGTGCCAGCGGCAGATCCGGCCGTCGCGCAGCTGCGTCACCGAGACGAACGAGTGGTCGATGACCTCGCCCGTATGGAACGTCCAGCGTTCGGTGTGCTCGGTCATCACGAGGTCGCCTTCAGCGATCATGTTGGCGCCGGGCAGGTGTGTGTAATCCGCAAGCGGTTCGAGGCCGATGCGTAGTCGCCGCAGCACGCCCTCGGGGCCAGTGCCACCCGCGCCCGGTGTACCGATGTCGGTGTAATGCGCGTCGTCGGTCAGCAACGCCTTCATGGCGTCCCAGTCGCGCACTGCGAGCGCATCCCAGTACTGCTGCACGATCTGCTTGTTGTCGCTCACGTCGACTCCCCGTTCTTCGGCATCGTTGCCGGAATGGCCGCGAGGATGCCACCAAAACGCGACTGCAGCGTGTCGTCGACATCGGGATGCGTGATGATCCAGAAGAGATCGTTGCGTATGGCATCGAGCACGATGGCCGCGACTGCTGCTGGAGTCGTGCCGGTCGGGCTCGTGAACGAGTCGCGAATCATGAGACGAACCGACTCGGCCATCTCGGTGCGCGTCTCCGAACCGAATTGCGCGGGCCGGCCGCGCTCGGACTCCATCACGTTCGTGTCGACCGAACTCGGGCACAGCACGCTGACGCCGATCGGCGTGGCATCAATCGCAAGCTCTTGCTTGAGCGTCTCGGAGATCGACACCACGGCCACCTTCGTTGCCGAATACGGAGCGATGAAGGCGATACCGCTGACGAGCCCCGCTATTGACGCGGTGTTCACGATGTGCGCCCGCGTTCCCTGCTCGCGCATGATCGGCACGAAGCTCTGCAGTCCGTTGACCACACCCCAGAGATTGACGTTGAAAACCCATCGCCAGTCGTCGAGTGTCTGATCTCGCATGAGATTGAATGTCGACACACCCGCGTTGTTGCAAAGCACGTCTACGCGCCCGTAGCGCTTTATGGTCGCGGCGGCCAACGCGTCGACTGCGGCAGCGTCGGACACGTCGACCGCGATCGCCTCGGCGTCGCCGCCACGTTCACGAATGCCGGCCGCAACCACCTCCGCCGTAACGGCGTCAAGATCAGCGACGACCACGGCAGAACCAGCGGCAGCGAAAGCCTCGGCCAGCGCGCGACCGATGCCGCTCGCAGCGCCAGTCACGACGGCCACGCGTCCCGCGCCGATGACGTCGTTCGATGGATCGGTCATGTAGCTGTCTCCTCGGTCGATGGCATTGCTGTCGTCAAGGCCGCGCGCCTCACGGCACCACGACGCGTTTGCCGACCACGCCGCGCTCGGCCATTTGTTGTAAACCGGCCGGCAACTCGTCGAAACGCACCTGGCCCGAGACGGCATTGCGCAGGCGACCGTCGGCAATCAGACCGACGAGGCGCGCGTGAATCGCGTCGAGCTCCTCGCGCGAGTAGCCACCGGCGAACACGCCGACGAGCGACGTGTTGGTGATCACCATGTCGTGCGTGTCGAGCACCGGCCAACGACCGCTGGCAAAACCGACAGCAAGCAATCGGCCGTATCGGGCAAACGCCCTCGTGGCGTCCTCGGCCAAGGCTCCGCCAACCGGGTCGTAGATGAGGTCGACGCCGCGACCGTCGGTCGCTTCGCGCAGTGCGTCCGCGATGGGTCCGGCGCGGTGGTCGACGGTGACATCAGCTCCAAGCCCGCGACAAAACGCGGCGCGTTCCTCGTCCCCGACGACCGCAATCACGTTGGCACCCAAGGCCTTGCCAAGTTGCACCGCCGCGATGCCACTACCGCCCGACGCGCCCAACACGGCGAGCCAGTGGCCGGGCGCAATCAGACCGCGGTCGACGAGCCCGATCCAACCGGTGAGGTGCGGAATCCAAAAGCCGGCTGCCTCGGCGTCAGTAAGGCCCTCCGGCACTGCGAACGCGGAGTCGACGTTGACGAGACACTCCTCGGCGAACGAGCCCTGACCGGTATAGAACATCGTCACGCCCATGATGGCCGTACCGATGGCAAGATCGACGCCCTCGCCGACCGCCGTGACAATGCCCGTGGCCTCTTGCCCCGGCGTGAACGGCAGCGGCGGCGTCAGCGGATACGAACCGCGGCACATGAACACGTCGGGCAGGCCTATGCCCGCCGCCGTGACCCGAATACGCACTTGCCCACGGCCGGGCGTCGGCGGCTCGATCTCGACGGCGTGCAGTACATCGATGGGTTCGCCTTTGCCCTGTACCTGCCATGCTTTCATCTCCGGAGCCTGGCACAACCCTGGCCGCCGTGGGCGGAGAGACGGTCGCCTCGCGAAGTGGCTCGTGCTTCACCCGAATGTTTTGGCTCAGACAACCGCGCGGCCGCCAAAGATGCCGTGGGGATCGAAACGCTGTCGCAGCGCCTCAACCGTCGCCTCGGTGGTGACATCGCGGTGGCGACGTGCAACCTCGTCGTTGCGCGGACCAAGTCCGTGCTCCGCCGAGAACGTGCCGCCGAGATCAGCGACGATGTCGTACATCGCACGCCGCAACTCGTCGAGTGCCTCGCCCGACGATGCGACCACGCCACTCGGGAACAGCACGTTGAGGTGCACACCACCATCGCCCAGATGGCCGAAGTCGCAGAGCTCGGCTTGTGGCGCTCGCTCGGCAACCAACGCGAGCGCTTTGGCACGCAGCGCGGGTAGTGAACTGCGGGGCACAGCAACGTCGAACGCGACAAGCACTCCTGCGGCGCGCAGCGACTCGTTGATGCGGTGACGAATCTCCCACCATTGCTCGGCCGGCCCGAACGCGGCGTCGAGCACCTCAAGGTCGTCGAAGTCGGCGAGGAGCGACGCGAGCTCCCCGTCGAGATCGCGCCCTGCATCCGCGCACGCGAGTTCGACGAGCACAGTGACCGGTGAGGTCTCGGTGAAGGGAGCGCGTAGCCCGGTGTGTGCAAGGGTGTGTCGCAGCGCGTTCGCGGAGATCAACTCGAACGCAGTCAGCACCTCGGTAGCCGCGGCCGAGAGGTGAGCCAGCAGCGCGAGCGCGCCAGACGTATCAGCGAGCGCGACCATCGCCGCAGCGCGGATCTTGGGCTTCCGGTGCAGCTGCAACACGGCCTCGATGACGACTCCGAACGCCCCACCGGTGCCCACGAAGAGCTGCTTCACATCAAGGCCGGTGTTGTCTTTTCGCAGACCACGACCGGCGTTGACCACGGTCGCGTCGGTATCTCCGATGACCGCCCGAATTGCGAGGAGGTTGTGGCGCACATCGCCGTAACGGAGTAGACGCGCGCCTCCGGTGTTGGTCGCGATCATCCCGCCGATGGTCGGATCCGCGCCGAGGTCGATAGGGAAGAACAGGCCATGCGGTGCCGCAATGGCATTGAGCGCCGACAGCCGCACGCCCGCGCCGACACGCGCCGTGGCATCAAGCGGATCGATCACCAACGGCTGAACGAGCCGTTCGAGTGACAGCACCATCATCGTTGCGCTCGCGTCGGGAATCGATGCACCAACCAAGCCGCTGTTCGCCCCTTGTGGCACCAAGCGCGCGCCGTGGCCGGCTGCCCAGCGCACCGCGGCACGGACACCGTCGACGTCACTCGGGCGGATCACACCTGCCGCAACACCGCGACCGGAGCGCGCGTCCTGCTCATAACGAACGATGTCGTCGCGACCGGGCACCAATACCGCTCCAGTGCCCAGGAGCCCTTCTAATTCAGCGAGCGCTTCGCTCGCGGATTCAGCCGGGAGCTCGCCGAGCTTCACGGCTGCCCGCTGGTTGACAGGGTCGAGGGTCTGCGCGAACGTGCCCAGGTTGTCATTGCCAAGGAGCGACGATGCCGCGTCTCACGATTCCCGCTGATAAGGACCCCCTCACGTACGTCTGGGGCACGAAGGCGACACACGCCGGGCACAAGGCCGCCGCTTTCTCCAGCGCAGTCTACGACTCGGACACCTTCAGCTTGCGCGAGTTCGAGGCCGCTCGGATAACGATCGCTGACGTCAACGGCTGCGTGCTGTGCCTCGGCTGGCGTTCCGGGCGCGATGTCTCCAACCGCGTCGACCAGGCCGAGGAAGCGCCGGAGGAGTTCTACGACGCTGTGCTTGCGCAGCGGCTCGATGCATTGCCGCCGAGAGAGCGATTGACCGCCGATTTCGCCCGCAAGTTCGCTGTCGACCATCACGCGATCGACGACGCTATGTGGGATGACTTGCACGCTCATTTCACGGACGACGAAATTGTCGAGTTGACCCTTGCGGTCGGCGCCTGGATCGCGTTCGGTCGGCTGAACCAGGTGCTCGATATTGACGGCGGCTGCCGCGTCGGCGTTCCGGGCTGACCGTCGGCCGGCTCACGGTTTGTGCTGTCGGCGTCGCGCATCAGGCGCGCGCAAGGTAGCCGTAACAGGTCGTTCGCACTCCGGCGCGGCGCGCCCCGCGCATCGCTTCTATGTTCGTGCCTATGAGCGGACTCGGTGGACTCAACAAAGGACCCGGCGGCCTCGTGGTCGGTGTCTGTCAGTTTCAACTCCCGACGGTCACCAACCCCGCCGAGCTTGAGAGCACGGCGGCGCGGATCTGCGACATCGCGCGCCGCACGAAGGCCGGGATGTCGACGCTTGATCTCATCATTTTCCCCGAGTACTCGTTGCACGGCTTGTCGATGAACACCGACCCCGAGTTGATGTGCTCGCTCGACGGCCCCGAGGTCGCGTCGTTCCAGGCCGTCTGCCGCGAGACCAGGACCTGGGGCTGCTTCTCGCTCATGGAGCGCAACCCCAGCGGCTATCCCTGGAACACGGGGATCATCATCAACGCCGACGGCGACATCGCCTTGTACTACCGCAAGCTCCACCCCTGGGTGCCGGTCGAGCCGTGGCACCCGGGTGACCTCGGCATTCCAGTATGCGACGGACCCGCGGGTTCGAAGCTTGCGCTCATCATCTGTCACGACGGCATGTTCCCCGAGATGGCCCGCGAAGCCGCCTACAAAGGTGCGAACGTCATGCTTCGCACGGCCGGTTACACGGCACCGATTCGTCACGCGTGGCGCGTGTCGAATCAGCACAACGCGTTCTCCAACCTGATGTACACGGTCAATGTGTGCCTGGCCGGTACCGACGGAACGTTCCGTTCAATGGGAGAGGGCATGATCTGCGACATTGACGGCACGATCATGGTCGAAGGCGGTGGCTTTGCCGACCAGGTCATTACTGCCGAGATCGTGCCGGCGCGCGCCGACGAGGCTCGTCGTCACTGGGGCGTCGAGAACAACATTTATCAGCTCGGCCATCGCGGGTACACGGCCGTGGCGGGAGGCGCGACCGATTGCCCGTACACCTACGTGCACGATCTTGCGAACGGTGCCTACCGGTTGCCATGGGAAGCCGACGTGCAAGTGACCGACGGTCGCGCGTTCGGGTTCGAGCCGCTCGGTCGCGATTGATTTAGCACTAAACAGTGGTAGGGTTTCTTCACGCCAACGCGCAAGGGAACCAAATGGCCCACTACCGCACTGTTATCGTCGCCGAAGCCGACCCCGGACACACGTTCGCTTACTTGAGCCGTTTCGACAGCGCCGCCGAGTGGGATCCGGGGGTGGCCTCGGCCACGATGCTCACGACGGAGCCGGTGAGGCTCGGGTCGCGATTCCGACTCCAGGCGCGATTTGGCAAGCGCGCGATCCCGCTCGACTATGAGATCGTCGAATTCGATCCCGACCGCCGCGTCGTACTCCGTGCCGAAAACGCATTCATCCGTTCGACCGACACGATCACGTTCAACGCCGAGGGATCAGGCACTCGGGTCACCTATGACGCGCTGCTCGAACCCAAGCGAGCACGTTGGCTCGTCACGCCGATCCTCGACCGTAGTTTCGGTCGCATCGGTGACCGGGCGGCTGCTGGTTTGACTCGAGTCTTGACGACTGCGAAATCGGCATGACCATCGCCGACCGAGCGCGAGCAGTCGCCGACGTAGCGCTCGAGACCACGGTCATCGGCAGCTTCAGCCGACTCGGCATCGCCGCGCGCCGAGCGCTCTTCTCGTGGGATGCGGAACCGCTACCCGATCTGACCGGTCGCGTTTCACTGGTCACCGGCGCCACGGGCGGTCTCGGCCTCAGTGCGGCGCGGATGCTTGCCGCGCTCGGAAGTGAAGTCTGGATAGTCGGCCGCGACCGGGCCCGAACCGATGCTGCGCAACGAGCCATCGTCGACGCAGTACCGAATGCTCGCATCAACTCCGCTATCGCCGATCTTGCGGTCTTCGACGACGTTCGCCGCTGCGCTCGTGAGGTCTTGCAAACCGCGACGCGACTCGACGTGTTGGTCCACAACGCCGGCGCGCTGACGCACGAACTGAGCCGCACGGTGGACGGCCTTGAACTCACTGCTCAAGTACACGTCGCTTCGCCGTTCCTACTGACCACCAAACTGCTGCCTCTCTTGCGATCGACAGGTGGAGCACGCGTGATCACGGTGTCCTCCGGAGGCATGTACACCCAGCGACTCGATGTCGCGGCGCTCGATGCACCGCCCATGCCGTTCAAGGGCGCTCAGGCCTACGCGAACGCAAAGCGAGCACAGGTCGTCTTGAACGACCGGTGGTCTCGTCATCCGCTCGGCGCGGGCATCGCTTTCCTCGCGATGCACCCCGGTTGGGCAGCCACCGACGGGACTCGCACGGCGCTGCCTCGCTTCAACCGGATCATGGGTCCGTTGTTGCGAACCGCTGACGAAGGTGCCGACACGATGGTATGGCTCGCTGGCGCCCCGGCCGCGCTCCTCCCGAACGGCTCGTTCTGGCTCGATCGCCGGCCGCGAGCGACCAGCCCCCTTCCGTGGACACGAACGTCGGACACCGCGGCCGAGCAGCTGTGGCAATGGTGTGAACAACGAGCGGGAACCCGCTCCACGGACGCGGGCGAAGCGCCATGAAGATTGCAATCGTCGGTACCGGCGTAGCGGGTCTGATCACCGCACACCGCCTCCATCCTCATCACGACATCACCTTGTTCGAAGCAGACTCGAGAATCGGTGGTCACGCGAACACCGTCGACGTCACCGTTGACGGTGTGTGCCACGCCGTCGACACGGGCTTCATCGTCTACAACGAACGCAACTACCCGGGGTTCTGTTCGATGCTGCGCGAACTTGGCGTCGAGACTCAGCCCGCAGCAATGAGCTTCAGTGTCGCCGACCGTCGCTCCGGGCTCGAATATCGCGGTTCCAATCTCAACACGATGTTCGCGCAGCGACGCAACATCTACCGACCCTCGTTCGTGCGATTGTTGATCGAGATCGCCCGGTTCAATCGCGCCGCGCGAGCCCTCGTCGCCGGTGAGCAGGAGTGGCGTGGCGCCGATCGGCTGGCGCCGCCAACATCGCCGATCGACGACGCCACCGAAGACGAGTCACTCGCGCAATTCATCGAACGCGGTCGTTACTCACCTGCGTTCGTGTCCCTGTTTCTCGTTCCCTTCGGGGCATCGATTTGGTCGGCCGATCCCGAGACCTTCACTCGCTTCCCCGTGCGCGCCTACGCCCGTTTCATGCACAACCACGGCCTGCTCGGCATCGCTGCCCAACCCGCGTGGCGCACCGTCACCGGCGGGTCGCGCCGCTATGTCGAAGCGCTCACCGCGCCCTTCTCCGACCGTATCCGGCTCGCGAGCCCCGTCCACAAGATTGTGACCCGAACCAACGTCGCGGGAGAGAGCGTCGTCGAGCTACTCACCGATCGGGGACCCGAGCCATTCGACCGCATCGTCATCGCGGCCCACAGCGACCAAGCCCTGCGAATGTTGACCGATGCGAGCGCGGCCGAGCGATCGATCCTCGGCGCGATCAGCTATCAGCGCAACACCGCCACGCTTCACAGCGACGAGCGGATGTTGCCGATGAATTCGCGCGCGCGAGCAAGCTGGAACTACGCGATCGACGCCGGCTCGCGACGCGCCACCGTCACGTATTGGATGAACGCACTCCAATCCATCAAGTCGACGCGACCGCTACTGGTCACGCTGAACCGCTCCGCGGCGATCGATCCGCGCAGCGTTCACGCCGAGTTCGATTACCACCACCCCGTATTCGACGCCGCGGCGATCGCGGCACAGCGACGTCGGCACGAGATTCAAGGCCGCCGTGGCATTTACTTCGCGGGTGCCTACTGGGGCTACGGCTTTCACGAGGACGGCGTGCAAAGCGGAATCGAAGTGGCCGATGCGATCGGGCGCACGCCATGACGGCCACGCTCGCTCCTCACCCGGCTTTGGTCGCTACGACGCCCACCACCACCACTGCCCTTTATCGTGGCATCGTTCGCCATCGTCGCTCGACGCCGGTCGTCAACGAGTTCTCCCATCGCCTATTCCTCGCGTATCTCGACGTCGACGCGCTCCCTGGTTCGCTCGATCGCTTGCCTCTGTGGTCCGGGCGGCGTGTCGCGCCAGTTCGATTTCGTCGCCGCGACTTCCTCGACGGCGACACGACGCCGCTCGGCCCTGCGGTGCGCGATCTCGTCGAGAGTCGCCTCGGACGGCGGCCTACCGGACCGATCTATCTTCTTGCGCACCTTCGCACGTTCGGCTGGCTGTTCAATCCGCTCGCCATCTACTACTGCTGGCAAGCCGACGGCCGCACCCTTGACGCCGTCGTGCTCGAGGTCACCAACACTCCGTGGGGCGAGCGCCATCACTACGTGCAGGACGCACGGCAAGAATCGGTGACCGCCAGTGACACCAAGGCGCTGCATGTCTCGCCGTTCTTGCCCATGGACATGAAATATCGCATCACGTGGACGGTGCCCGGCGATGAGTTGTCGCTACGCATCGAAGCCGCGTCTTTCGAAGCGGTCGTATTTGAAGCGGACCTGTCGCTGCGACGACAGGCGCTCGATCGGCGAAGCGCCGCCACCGTTCTCGTGAGCTACCCGTTGATGCCGATGCGAGTCTCCGCGTCGATCTATCGCCAGGCACTTCGCCTCCTACGCAAAGGAGTCCCCATGCACGGTCATCCGTCGCGACGTCGGGCCGGGGGCGATCAATGACGCTCGCTCCCGCCAACACCATCGCCAACCGCAAAGCTCGTGCGCTGTTGCCACGGATGCTCGAGCGAGTCTTCGACGGGTCGATCGAAGTGCACGATCCCCGCACCTACAGCCGCGTGCTACGCCAAGGCAGCGTCGGGCTGGGTGAAAGCTACGCCGATGGATGGTGGGACACCGATCACCTCACCGCTTTCTTGCGTCTCGCGACGAGAAGCCTGCGCCGCACCCAGCCCGCACGCGACCGGGTGCACCGACTGGCGGCCCCGCTCATCGACCCCATCGCGCGGCTGCGAGGTCCAGACCCACAACGCGACCGGCGCAACATCAGAGCCCACTACGACTTGGGCAACGAGTTCTTCGAGCGAATCCTCGACGACTCGATGATGTACTCCTGTGCCGTGTTCGACAGTCCTGCTACGTCGCTCGGTGACGCGTCGCGCGCCAAACTCGACCGCTTGGCTCAGATGCTCGAACTGTCCGAAGGCGACCGGGTACTCGACGTCGGCACCGGATGGGGCGGCTTTGCCATCCACGCGGCGCAAAAATACGGGTGCCGGGTCACGGCGACGACCATCTCGCAGCGTCAGTACGAATATTCTCGCAAGCGTGTGCGCGATGCCGGACTCGAGCATCTCATCACCGTCGTCGACGAGGATTATCGCGATCTACGCGGCACCTACGACAAGGCGATCGCGATCGAAATGATCGAGGCGGTCGACTGGCGCGACTACGGAACGTTCTTCGACACGATCCGGAGGCGCCTCACAGACAACGGCATCTTGGCCATGCAAGCCATCACCGTGCCCGACCAGAGCTTCGATCGCATCAAGCGTCACACCGACTTCATCAAAGCGGCCATCTTTCCCGGCGGGTGCTTGCCCTCGATCGAAGCACTCACCGACGCCGCTCGTCGTAGCGGTGAGTTCGCGCTGGTGCGGCACGACGACATCGGATTGCACTATGCCGAGACGTTGCGGCGCTGGAGTGCCAACCTTGCGGCGATTCGACACGAGCTACCTTCACTGGGCCTCGACGACCGATTCGGCCGACTGTGGCAGTTCTACTTCGCCTATTGCGAGGCCGGCTTCGACGAGCGCTACATCAGTGCGGCACAGTTGCTGTACGCCGCACCGCTGTGGCGTCCACGCGCCGTTGCCCACCCCACCCCGATGCGCTCGGTGTTCGCGACGTCGTGACGAAGCGAGAGATGAACGCGCGGGATCACGGCCAACGCGACGATGACCTGACCGTCCAAGAGGTCGCAGATGCGCTCGGCGTTCACTACATGACCGCCTATCGCTATATACGCACCGGCCGCCTCGAGGCGAAGCGAGTAGGCATCGAATGGCGCGTACCCCGGGCGGCTATCGATGCGATGCACAAGGCCGCGACGGCGGGTCGAAGCAAGAGCAATGCACGGGTTCACCGCCGAGGGTACGAAGGCCAACTGAGCGCATGTCTCGTCGAGGGCGACGAGGCCGGCGCATGGCGCGTCACCCAAGACGCGTTGACCGCTGCGTTCTCGCTCGAAGACCTCTATCTCGACGTGCTTCACGCCGCCATGCGACACGTCGGCGACGAATGGGTCGCAGGGCGGGTGAGCGTCGCTCAAGAGCATCGGGCAACGACGCTCATGTACCGGCTCATCGGTCGCTTGGGACCGGGCTTCGTCCGGCGCGGCCGCTCGCGAGGTCTCATCTTGCTGGGCGCGCCGTCCGGCGATCATCACGGCCTTGCCACCGCGCTGTTGGCCGACCCGTTACGGGGACGGGGCTTCACCGTCGCCGACCTCGGCGCGGACACGCCAGCACATTCGTTCGCAGAGACCGTCGCGCGACACGACCGCCTCATCGGTGTGGGGATCGTGTCGTCTGCACCAATCGACGACGAGATCATCGCCGAGACCATCGCTGCGATCCGGGCAAGTTCGATCGCACCAATACTCCTCGGCGGTGTCGCCATCCGCGACGAGCACCACGCAACGAAACTCGGCGCCGATGCATCGTCGAGTTCGGCGCGTGTTGCACTGGAATGGTTCGACGCACTCCAACGCCAGTGACTGCGCTCGGCCTCCGCAATCAGGGCCGCATCAGCGCCACCTCGCGGCCGGCGAATTGGCAGGCCCGTGCCGACCACGAGGCGGGTGCGTCACATCGCGAGCACATCGATGCTTCCTCCTGAGTCATCATCGACCTCAATCAGTGCCGGCGCACCGTCACGATGATCGTGCTCGAGAACTGGCCACCAGGACCGGCGTCGGCCGTGAGCTGCACCTGATGGGTGCCGGGGCGCATGGCGCGCAGGACGACGAACGTTCCGATGAAGGCGTAGGTGTCCGGGCCGGCGGGCTTGCCGAAGGGGTTGTCAGCCTTCAGGTTGACCGGCAGGACGCCGCTCGCGATCGCGTAGGCGCTCAGTCCGGTGACCGGCGTGCCGTCGACCACGATCGACTGCGAGATCGGCGGCCATCCGGTGCTGGCGCACTGCGGGAGCGTCTGGCCCGACTCGACGTCGGCGCTGAAGCAGAACGAACCTGCGGGCGTCACCAGCATGTCTTGTCCCGCGTCGAGCGTGCAATGCGATACCTCACCGATGGAGACCGGGGGCGGCAGGAGTGCGACGTCCTCGTTCGCCTCGCCTCGCGTCCGACAGGCGTCAGGGTTGTTGAACGGGCTGCGATCCCCGGTGGCCGTGACGAGCCATTGGAAGTTTCGGTGCGCGAGCCGGGACAGGCTCTGACCCCCGACGTGGGCGCCGGGCGAGTAGGCGACCGAGCCGACGGCAGACGCCGGCACGGCGGCGACGATCAGCGCGGTGCAGACCACCGCGATCAGGACCGAGAACCGTCGTCCGCGTCGGGCGGTCGCAGAGCGGGTCAGGCACCGCGGCGCGACCGGATGAAATGAGCCTGGACTCATATGGACTCCATTCCAATAGATCAAAATGACATCTCAATCAGGATAATCCACCAGGCCCAACCCGGTCGAAGCCTCCTGTCTGTCGTTCGGCCGCCAGGCCGACGTCTTCGATCGTCGGCGCGAGTGGGCACAGGTCGGCGCGCAGAACTCGCCGGCGTGGGTGACAACGCGGTGTCGGGTGGAGCGGCAGCGGGCGCGTGGCCGGTTGCGGGTGGGTCGGGCGTTGCGTTCGATGCCGTTGGTGGCCGACGCGTTCGCTTCGGGTTCGATCCAGGTGGAGCAGCAGCGGTCGTCGCGCCGGCTGCATCTGTCGCAGTCGTTTCAGAACACGTGGTTCCCCGACGCGAGTTGGGACCCGGTCAGTGGTGAGATCGTCCACAACGCGCTGTCGCAAATCGACCGCGAGTTCTTCGAGGCCGATTGGGCGGCCGCGACCGAAGCGATCGGCCATCAACCGTCAGCGGTGGAACTCGCGGAGATCACTCGCACCCCGGCCCAGCGTCGAGCCGACGCGTTGGTCGAAATGGCCACACGTGCCATGAGCCCGGGTCAGTCGGCTGGTGGCTCGACCAGTCGGTCATCGAACGGATCGTGTTCGACGGCCCCGACCGGGTTTTGGCGGTGAGCCACCAACGCAACTTCCGTGGCGCGTTGCGCCGCGCCATCGAGGTGTGCGACCGCGGCTGCACCCACGAGTACTGCGACCGACCTGCCTCGGAGTGCGATGTCGATCACATCGCCCGAGGCGCGAGGGCGGGGCGACGTCGCTTGACAACGGGCGGCTCCTGTGCGGGTTCCACAACCGTCCCCGTAACCACCAGCCTGATCAAAAACCGACCATGTTTTCCGACCCGCCAGAGCTCGCCGACGAACCGCAGGTGCGCACCCCACGCTGACCGCGACGATGCCCGTCGCCGCCGATCGTGTTCATGGCCGGCCGATGAGCGTCTCGTTTGGCAATCTGAACCAGACTGACAGTCCCGTTGATCGCCGCGCCAGTCGTCGACACGAACCTGGCATGTCACATTCCCGAGCTGGGCCACGTCAACCGGATGTGCGCATGGACCTGACCGAATTCGAAGCTGAAGAACCACGCTTGACCGCGATCGCGACCCGCATCCTCGATTCGACCGTCGACGTCGACGACGTCGTGCAACAAGCCCGGCTCCGGTTCGCAGACGCGGTCGACATCGACGACGCGGCGGCTTGGCTCACGACGGTCGTGACCAGATTGTGTATCGATCAGCTACGCAAACAACACAGCAGGATCGGCGCCGAAACCAACGCGCCCGACGACGACGCGGTCATCGACCCGGAAGCGGACATCATGCTTGCGGAACGGATCGGCGACGCGATGCAGATCGTCGTCGACGCGCTCGCTCCGGCCGAGCGGGCCGCGTTCGTGCTGCACGACATCTTCGGCTACTCGTTCGACGAGATCAGCGCGATCCTTGGCCGCTCCCCCACCGCGGTGCGCCAACTCGCCAGCCGCGCTCGACGTAAGGTGCAGGGCGTTGCAGAGCCGAACGCCGAACAGGCCGCACGGGCCGAGAGCCGCCGCGTCGTCGACGCCTTCCTCACCGCCGCCCGGGGAGGCGAGCTCACCACGCTGCTCTCGCTGCTCGCGCCGGACGTCGTCATGCGCGCCGATCTGTTCGGACAACACATGGGCACCAACCCGGTCTACGACGGCGCGGTCGCCGTCGCGGAACGCTTCAACGGGGCCCGAGGAGCTGCACCCGTCGAGATTAACGGCGAGCTTGCTGCCGCGTGGATCGCCGCCGGCGAAGTCAAGGTGGCCTTCATGTTCCACGTCAGGTACGGCCAGATCCATGAGGTCGAGCTGATCGCCGACCCCGAAGTGCTCGCCACCTTCGACATCGTTAGAACCCGCACCGCGAAAGGAAACGAACCGCAATGAAATCCATGACCTGCACACAACTCGGTGGGCCCTGTCGGCTCGAACTGCACGGCGACACCGCCGACGAGATCATCAAAGCTCAGGACAAACACCTCAAAGAGACAGTCGCCGCCGGCGACGAAACGCACAAGGCCGCCTTGCGGGCGATGAAGGGCCGCTGGAAGAACCCCGTCGGCGCGATGCGCTGGTACAAGCAAACCAAACGCGACTTCGCCGCACAACCGCAGGCCTGACCAACCCGACTCCGGCGCCGGCGACATGTCTCGACGGCGGCGCCGGACGCTGTTGCAGGTTTCGTCAAAGACGCAAACTGAGCACGAGGTCACAGACCGCGGCTGGCTGAGACAGAAACGGGTGGTGGCCCGCGTCGAGCTCCACGACGTTTCCTGCCCGGGCGCCGAACTCTCGTTGCCGGCCGACAGGAGTGCCCCGGTCCTGCGCGCAAACGAGGTACGTCGAGGCCAGCTGTTGCCAAGCCGCGAAACGCACCGGCTGCTGGAGCACCGCCAAACTCTGCCGGGCCGTCTTGTGGACGGCCTGTCGTTGGATCCCCGGGTCGCAGTCCTGCAGAAACGTCTCGGCCAGCGCGTCCGGCCGGACGGTGAAGGTGCCGCCCTCGGGATCGATGTCGAGAAAGGGTGCAGGCTCCTCGCCGCCGAAGGAGGAGAGGCTCTGCCCGACCTCGGGCAGGTAGCTGGACACGAGCAGGAGATGGCGTACCGTGTCGACGCCCTCCGCTGCGTCAGCGACCACGATGCCGCCGTAGCTGTGCGCGACCACGATGGTCGGCTCGTCGCTCGCCGTGAGGATTCCCCGGACCGCGACGACATCGTCGACCAGCCCCGGGCCTTGCGCTCGCGTTGGTTCACCGGTCTCGCCACAGCTCGGCAGCGAAGGCGCTTCGCTGATCACGTCTCGCTGGGCTAGCAGATCAGCGGTTCGGTGCCACCACCACGATCCGTCCTTGACACATGCGCCGTGCACAAAAACAACCCTCACGGCCCCTCCCATCGGACTCGTCGCGGAGCCATCGGCGCAACGCTAACGCGCACGCAGGACCCCGGAGCCGGGGTCAGCACACGAACGACTCAGAACACGATGACGCCGCGGGCCAACGAACCGGCGTGCATGTCGTGCACCGCTTCCTCCCACTGATCGAGCGTGTAGGTCTTGGTCACCATCTCGTCGAGCTTGAACCGGCCGTGGCGGTAGTAGTCGACCACGAGCGGGATGTCCCGGTGCGGCTTCGACTCGCCGTAGCGAGCGCCGACCAGCCGCCGGTCGAGGTGCACCATGTGGTTCACCGGCAACGCGACTTCGGTGCCTTGCTTCGGTACACCGATGGCCACGGCGGTGCCACCCCATTCGAGCGCATCGACCGCGGCGCGCAACGCGACCGGATGGCCCGAGCACTCGAATGCCCAGTCGACCCCGCCGGCGGCGAACGGCCCCGACGGCGCGGAATCGCTGTAAGGCACAAGCGCGCGGATCTGCGCGACCACGTCGTCGCCAGCGAGGATGAAGTCGGTCGCTCCGAACTGACGGGCCAACGACTCCTTCGACGCCACCGTGTCGACGGCGATGATGCGCGATGCACCCGCGATCACGAGCGCTTGGATCGCGCTGAGCCCGACGCCCCCGATGCCGAACACCGCGGCGTTGTCACCGCGTTGCACGTCGACGCTGTTCCACACCGAGCCGGCGCCGGTGAGGACGCCGCACGCGATCAAGCACGCCGAGCTGAGCGGCACCGACTTGTCGATCACCACCGCCTGCGCCTCTTTGATCACGGTGTACTCGACGAGCGTCGATGTCGCGGCGAAATTCGAGCACGGCCGGCCGCGGTAGAGGAACGGCTGGGCGCGATTGCCGATCGATTGGCGGCACCGCGTGGGCCGACCCGTGTTGCACTGACGGCAACGCCCACAGCTCGAGATGGTCGACAGCACGATGTGGTCACCGGGACGCACCGACGTGACACCTTCACCGCACCGTTCGATCATTCCCGCGCCCTCGTGGCCGAGTACGGCCGGTGGCTGCCATGGGATCGTGCCGTCGATGACGCTCACATCGGTGTGGCACAAGCCCGACGCAGCCAGCTTCACCAGTACCTCACCCGGCCCGGGGTCACGCACTTCGAGCTCGTCGGTGAGCTCGGCGTGTCCGCCACCGGTGTAGACGATTCCCCGCATTTTGACCTTCTTCTGACGGAGGGCTTAGGAGATCCTGTAGAGACGTGCCGCGGTGTCCCAGAGGATGAGCTTGCGATCGGCGTCGCTCAGCGTTGCGAGGCCCGATTCGCCGATGCAGCGACGCGAATTGGGCCACGTGCTGTCGCCGTGGGGATAGTCGGAGGCCCACATCACGTTGCTCGCGCCGACGTGCGGCAGAAGCTCGAGCCCGAGGTGATCCTCCTCGTAGGTGAGGAACACCTGGCGACGGAAGTACTCGCTCGGCATCTCGGCCAGCACGACGTCGGTGACGACGGGTTGGTACTTCAGGTGCTCGTGATCGAGTCGCTCGAGCACGTACGGCACCCACCCGATGCCCGCTTCACCGAGCACGATCTGCACGTTCGGATAGCGCTCGAGTAAGCCGGACAAGATCATGCCAGCGAGCACTTCGTCGAGTTGCAGGGGCGCCACCGAGACACCCGCGGTCATGCGCCAGCTGCCCGGTTTCACCTTGATGCTGTGCAGCCCCGCGCCGAGGTGGAAGCTGATCGGCGCGCCGATCTCGTTCGCAGTGGCCCAGAACTGCTCCCACTCGTCCTCGAACGGTGGAATCGGCGCGTCGAACACGCTGAGCACCGCACCGCGGTGGCCGAGGGCCGCGCATCGTGCGAGCTCGACCCGAGCAGCTTCGGGGTCGTGACTGGGCAGCAGTGCCAGCACCACGAGCCGATTGGGTGAGATCGCGTTGAACTCGGCCGCCCAATTGTTGTAGGCGCGCATGCACTCGAAGCGGAGCACCGGGTCGGGTACGGGCAGCCCGAGCGGCGGGCCATAGACCACATGGCAATACACGCCGTCACGATCCATGTCGGCCAGCCGGTTCGCCGGCTCGCCCGGACGGAAGCCGAGATCGTCGTGGGTGATGAGGCCCTTCGACCGCCGGCCGCTCGGTCCCAGCGTGGCGCCCCCGATGCTCCACACCGGACCATCCGCACTGTCGATCACGCGAGGCACGGACTCGCGGAGCGTGGCCGGCACCCGCGACGAGAACAGGTCGGGCGGTAGGACGTTGACGTCCATGTGGTCGTCGGCCGAGATGATGCGATCGGGAAGAACGATCCCCACGATTCCCCCTCGGGCCGGCCAGGACCCCACGCCACAGCCGACCGACGGGCACGCTACCAAGCAAGCGCTTGACAGGCAAGCAACCAGGTTGCGATACTGCGCGGGGGGCGAAATGCACGATCACATTGCCAGCGTCACCGGGCACATCGCCGGCGCTGCCGGGCACATCGACATCGGCAGCTCGATTCCAGCGTTCGAACGCCAGAGCGAGTTCGCCCACTGGAACCGGTACGCCGCGGTGAACGACGAGTTCATCGACGTCCACATGAGCGCCGATGCGGCCCGCGCTGCGGGGCAGCCCGACGTGTTCGGCATGGGCAACCTGCGCGTGGCCTACGTGCACAACGCGCTGCACGACTGGCTCGGTGATGCCGGCGACATCTCGATGTTCCAGTGCCAGTTCCGCGCCCTGAACTTCCTCGGCGACACGCTGCGCGCCACTGCGAGCGTGACCGCCGAGTCATCGGTCGACGGGCAACGCGTCATCGACCTCGATATCGGCGTCGTGAACCAGAACGGTGACGAGACCATGCCGGGCAAGGCCCGGGTGGTGCTGTTCGGCGACGGAGTGCCCCGCATGCCGGCACCCGAACCAGGTCGCGAGATCACGCGGCGCAGCGCAGGCGTCCACCTCGACGAAGCGACGCTCGACCATCTCGGCCGCCCGCTCGACGTCGTCCACTCACTGCCGGTCGATGCCAACGACATCCGACGCTGGGCCCAGGCGGTGTACTACCCCGCCGCTGCGCCGCCCGACCTCTACGACATCGACGTCGCAGCGAAGGGTCCCTGGGGCGGCCTGGTCGCACCGCGCGACTTCAACGCGTACGCGTGGAACCCCGACTATCACCCTGAGGCCTACCCGTGGATGCGGGGAATGGGCACCGAGCCCGGTGGTCGCGGCCTCAACGGAGGTCAGTGCAGCTGGTACTTCGCGCCGATTCGGGTGGGCGACGTGATGGCCTCCGAGGTGACGCTGATCGACGCATTCGAGCGCGACGGCCGGCTGGGGACCATGATGTTCCTCGTCGACGAAGCCCGGTGGACGAATCAGCGCGGGGAGCTGGTTCGCATCGGGCAACGCACATCGATCTACTACTGACGCCGGGGGACGCCATGGGTAGTAACGACGGCTTGCTCGGCTCGACGCCCATCGATGTCGGCTCGGCGCTGTTCTCGCTGCACGATCCGCATCGCGGGTTCGAGCGCGCCTTCAACCGGTACTACGAGCGCGACCACATGTACGCAGCGGCACTGCTGGCTCCCTTCACGATCTCCGGCCAGCGCTGGGTGGCAACGCGCGAGCTCAAGGCTCTGCGACGTCCCGATGTCGGACCGTTCGGTCCGGTCACCGCCGGCTCGTATCTCACCATGTTCTGGATCCAGGCGCAGCACCTCGCCTCGCAACAGCAGTGGGTGAGCGAGCAGATGCGGTCGCTCGTCGAAGCGGGCCGTACGTTCGGCGAACGCTCGGTGCAGACCGCGACCGCCTACGACCTCGTCGGGACCTATCGCCGCGATCCCGACGGCGTTCCGCCGTTCATGGCACTCGATCATCGGTACCCGGGCTGTGCGTGGCTGATCGTCGAGCGCTCCCCGGCGGTGACGATCGAAGCCTTCAGCTCGCACCTGCTCGACGAGCTGTTGCCGAAGTCGTTCGCGTCGACCCCGGTGGCCCTCGCGACGACGTTCACGCCGCGACCCAAGGAGCCGTGGTGGCCAGCGGCCGCGCCCGAGGTCGAAGGTGTCGGCCAGCGGCTTGCGATCACGGCCTTCATCGAGGACGACCCACGCGCGGTGTGGGACGACGTGTTCGTGCCGCTCGTCGGCGCGATCGATGCAAGCGGACACGGCCGCACGTTGTTCGCGGCTCCGTTCATCCCGACCAAGCCCGGCACCGACACGTACGTCGATCAGCTGTGGTGATCTGACGTGCGCGGCGACAAGACGTGGCGATCGATACCGCAGCTCGCGCTGGACGCGGCCGAGCGCTTCGGCCCGCGTGAAGGCTTCGTCGACGGTGCGCTGCGCCTGAGTTTCACCGAGCTTGCCGATGCAGCGGTGGCCTCGACCCGCGCCGCGCTCGCCGCGGGGTTGCGACCAGGCGACCGTGCGGCGATCTGGGCGCCCAACTCGCTCGAGTGGATGCTCGCCGCGCTCGGGGTGATGGGCGCCGGTGCCACCATCGTGCCTGTCAACACGCGCTTCAAA
The DNA here is from genome assembly GCA_043738925.1 of Actinomycetota bacterium. Lineage (GTDB taxonomy): Bacteria > Actinomycetota > Acidimicrobiia > Acidimicrobiales > WLNW01 > WLNW01. The sequence continues at coordinate 5,629 of JAYUFA010000362.1, read as the reverse complement.
GGTGGCGAGGCGGCCTACGTGCTCGAGCGCAGTGGTGCCGTGCTGCTCTTCACCGTGCAGAGCTTTCTCGGTGTCGACTACGTCGCGATGTTGCGCGAGACCGGCGCCGAACTGCCCGTGCGCGAGATCGTGGTGCTCGACCGCGAACTCGATCACGCATCCGCACATCGCGCAAGTACCGCAACGTGGCACGACTACCTGGCGCGCGGTGCTGGCACCTCACACACCACCGCAACAGCCTCGATGCTCGCTGTCGACGGCGAGGACATCTCCGACATCATGTTCACGTCGGGCACCACCGGACGCCCGAAGGGTGTGCTGACCACGCACTCGCAGAACCTGCGGGCGTTCACCGACTACACGGGCTCGATCGGCCTGCGCGAGGGCGACCGCTATCTGATCGTGAACCCGTTCTTCCACGCGTTCGGATTCAAGGCCGGCTGGATGGCATGTCTCCTACGCGGCGCGACGGCGCTCCCTCTTCCGGTCTTCGACCTCGACGTCGTGATGCAGACCATCGAACGCGAGCGCATCACTGTGCTGCCCGGACCACCGACCTTGCTCCACGGCATCCTCGAGCACCCGACGCGCCGCGACCACGACCTCTCGTCGCTACGACTCACGGTCACCGGCGCGGCGGCCATACCCGTCGAGCTCATCCGTCGCCTCCGCGACGAGCATCTCTTCACGGACGTGCTCACGGGCTACGGCCTCACCGAGACGAGCGGCCTCGTGTCGGTGAGCCACCGCGACGATTCGGCCGAGGTCACCGCGACCACATCAGGGCGCGTCGCCGACGGTATCGCGGTCAAGGTCGTCGACGACGGCGGCCGCGAGGTTGCGCTCGGTGAACCGGGCGAGTTGCTGGTGCGCGGGTACAACGTGACGCAGGGCTACTACGGCGAGCCCGAGGAAACCGCACGCACCATCGACCCCGACGGCTGGCTCCGCACCGGCGACATCGGCACGATCGACCACGATGGCAACGTTCGGATCACCGACCGCAAGAAGGACATGTTCATCGTCGGCGGTTTCAACGCCTACCCGGCCGAGATCGAGAACCTGCTGTTGGGCTACGACGCGATCGCGCAGGTCGCGCTGGTCGGCGCACCCGATGAGCGACTCGGCGAGGTCGGTGTCGCGTTCGTGGTCGCACGCCCCGGACACGACACGACATCCGAGTCGGTGATCGCGTACGCACGCGCGCACCTCGCCAACTACAAGGTGCCGCGCCACGTGCAACTGGTCGACGCGCTCCCAGTGAACGCATCGGGCAAGGTCCTCAAGTTCGAGCTCCGCGAGCGCGCACTCGCGCTCCTGGCGCACAGCCCGACCTGAACACATCGCAGAGAGAGGGAACACCATGCACATCCAGAGCCTCGGCTACATCGGCATCGGGAGCAGCAAGGTCGACGAGTGGCGAACGTTCTTCGACGTACTGGGCCTGGCCAACGTCGGCGGGCCGATCACTGCACCACCCGATATCGCCGCCGACACCGCGTGGTTCAAGCTCGACGAGCGCGCCTGGCGCATCGCCGTGCACCGCGGAGCCCAGGAAGGACTGGTGTACACCGGGTGGGAGGTGGCCGGGCGCGCCGCGTTCGAGCACGGCATCGAGCACCTCCAACGGTCGGGCGTCAAAGTGTTCGAGGGATCCGACGCATTGCGCGCGACCCGTGGTGTCGCCGACGTCGCGCAGTACGACGACCCGTTCGGCAACGCGCACGAGATCTTCTACGGCGCCATGGTCGACGAGGACACGCCGGTGTTCCCGCACGCGGCATCCGGCTTCCTCACCAAAGACGTCGGCGTCGGGCACGTGCTGTTCGTCGTGCCGTCGGTCGAGGAGGCGGTCGACTTCTACGGAAGGGTCATGGGCCTGCGCGTCACCGACCGGTTCGCGTGGGGCCCGAACGGCGCGGTGTTCATGCACGCCAACGCCCGGCACCACAGCCTGGCGTTCATCGACCTACCGCTGCCCGGCGGGCCGGGTCTCAACCACTTCATGGTCGAAGCGAGCTCGATGGTCGACGTCGGACGCGCATACGACCGCGCCATGGACAGCCGGCTCAACATCGTGAACTCGCTCGGCCAGCACAGCAACGACCCGATGCTGTCGTTCTACACAGAGTCGCCGTCGGGCTTCAACGTCGAACTCGGCTGGAACGGCCTCATGATCGACGAGTCGACGTGGTCGGTGCGCACCTTCGTCGGACGGGGCGAGCTGTGGGGCCACCGCGGCGTGTTCATGGACAACATCGCCGACGCCAAGGTCGACTGACGCGTGCACGTGCACGTGTGCGTGCTCGGCGCAGGTGGCCTCGGCAGCGTGATCGGGGCGCGCCTTGCGGAATCCGGAGTGCACGTCTCGCTCGTCGCGCGCCCCGCGCACGTGGCCGCCATACGTGACCACGGACTGCGCGTCGAAGGCATCAGCGGCGCGCGCACCGTGCGCGACAACCTGAGCGCGTTCGAATCGATCGATGATGTGCCGGGCCACATCGACTGGCTCGTCGTTCTCGTCAAGACACGCGACACGAATGCCGCCGTGGATTCCGCTGTCCCGCACACCGATCGCATAGGGACCGCGTTCTCGCTGCAGAACTCCGTCACCAAGGACCGGTTGCTGGCCGAGCGTCTCGGCGCGGCGAACATCATCGGTGCGTCCACGACCGAAGCCGGCGTGCTCGTCGCACCGGGCACGGTGCGCCACACCGCCACCGCACCCACGGCGTTCTACTTCGGCGAACACCCCGCCGATTGGACGTTCGGGAGCATGCCCGGGCACGCTCCCGCGCGACCAGTTGCAAATGGGGGCACGTCGAAGCGGGTCGACGAGCTGGTCGAGGTGTTCACGAACGCCGGCCTCGCCGCGCAGGCCACCGATCGGATCGAACAGGTCGAGTGGGAGAAGTTGCTGCAGATCTCGGCCGTTGCCGGCTTTTGCGCGTCGACACTCGGCTTCATGCCTGACGCGTCGTTCGGCCCCGCGCTCGCGGTGCGCTCAGGCGCGGAGCACTACGTGCAGCTGGTCACCGAGCTCCTCGCGGTGTACCAGGCGCTCGGATACGAACCGCAGGACTTCTACGCGCCGTTCGCCACATTTCGTCGCGCTGCGACACTCAGCTTCGACGAAGCGGTCGCCGACGCGATGGCGCTCGGCTCGACCATGGTCGCGAAGGGTGTCGGCGGTCGTCCGTCGTTGCACGAGGATCTGCTCCGCCACCGGCCGACCGAGCTCGACGACTGCATCGGCGAATATCTCCGCGCCGCTGATCGCCTGGGGGTGCCGACCCCTACGTTGCGCGGTGCGCATCGCGTGATCTCCACGCTCGAGTTGCTCACAAAGGACGCCACGTGACGCGCTTTCGCCCCTCGCCCGACCAACTCCTTCCCGAGCTCGACCCGCGGCTCGAGCTCGTGCTGCTCGCCCGTACCTTGTGGTACGAGGGTTACGACGACCACCTCGCCGGACACATCACGATCTTGCAGCCTGACGGCTCGCTGCTCACCAACCCGTGGTTTCTTCTCTGGGACGAGTTCGGTGTCGACGACGTGGTGCGCATCGACATGGACGGTCGCGTGCTCGAGGGAAGCTGGCCACCGGCCCCCGGCGTGAAGCTGCATCTGGCGTTGCACGAGCTGCGCCCCGATGTGCGCGTGGCCATTCACAACCACCCACGCTTCGCGGTGTTGTGGGCCAATGCGCGCCGTGTGCCGCCGTGCCTCGATCAGACTTCGGGGCTCGGCGGCGGACGCGTGCGTCTCGTCGAGGAGTACAAGGGCACCGTGGCCGAGATGAGCCACGCGCGCGCGGCTGCCGCGGCGATGGGCGATTGCGACATCGCACTCCTCGCCGGCCACGGTCTGTTCGTGCTCGGTGGCGACGTCGCCGAGGCGCACCTTCGCGCCGTCGCGTTCGAGCAGCGATGCCGCGTGAGCTACCAGGTCGAAGCGCTCGGCGGCGGCACCGAGCTCGAACCCGAGGTCCTCGACGTGCTCGGCCGAGCGACGTTCGACGGCTTCTGGGAGGCCATGGCCCGCCGTGAGCTGCGCCGCGACCCGTCGCTGCTTGGGGTGCATCGATGAATCAGCGAGGTGGTTCCGCGTAGAAACTGCCGGCTCGACGATGAGGTGCCAGAACGGGCATTCGGTACGCCCATCGCACAGCTCAGACCGTCTAGTACGCTAGACGATTATGAAGGGTCGGGACGTGCTGCGGATCATCGAGAGGCTGGGCTGCGAACGGCTGCGCCAGCGTGGATCTCACGTCGTGGTGCGATGCCCTGGCGGCTGCCAGAGCGTGGTCCCGGTCCATGGCGGTGAGGACATTGCGTCAGGCACGCTGCGCTCGATCGAGCGTGCGTTGGCGCCGTGTCTCGGGAAAGGATGGTTGCGATGAGCTCGAACAAGACCTACGTAGCGGTGTACTCGCGCGATCCCGTCGATGACGCCTGGAACGTGCGGATCAAGGGCGTGGCGGGGTGTCAGACCTACGGTCGTTCCATCCGCCAGGCGCACGCCCGGATCCATGAGGCGTTGGCGGTGTGGCTCGACTGCGAGCCAGACGGTCTCCAGGTGCGTGACGAGTTCCCGCCGAACGTGCGCGACGTCGCGAGTCGGGCAGTCCGGGCGCGCGAGGCCGCGCAGCGGGCCGGTGAGAAGGCCCAGGCCGAGGTCGCAGAGGCTGCCCGGGCCTTGACCGAGCTCGGGATCAGCCGCCGCGACGCTGGCGAGCTCCTTGGTCTCTCACACCAGCGCGTGCAGCAACTCGTCGAGGCCAACTGAGCGCAGCCACATCTGCCGTTACGGGCGGGTGAGTCAGCGTTCAGCATCGGGTGAGTGGTTGGCCGAGGTGCGTGCATCGTGGCAGCATTCGCCCATGGGATCGTCGTGGAAGGACGAGAGCAAAGTCTCGGAGTATCTCGAACGCGTCGACCGGCTTGCGGCACGACGTGCGGGTGAGGCCGAGCTGCTCGAAGCACTTCCAACGTCAGTGGAGCGAATGCTTGACCTCGGTTGCGGTGACGGGCGCCTGATCGATGTCGTTCGCTCCACTCATCCCGGCGTGGAGGCGGTCGGAGTCGACAACTCTGCTCCGATGCTCGCCCTCGCACGCGATCGGTTGGCTGCCGATGCCAGGGTCACGGTGCTCGAACACGACCTCGCCGACCAGCTTCCACCCCTCGACGCATTCGATGTGATCGTCTCCGGGTTCGCGATCCACCACCTATCTCATGACCGGAAGCGATCATTGTTTCGGGAGATCTCGAAGCTGCTGCGTCCCGGGGGCGTCTTCGTCAACCTCGAAGTCGTGTCGTGCGCGACCCCCGAGCTACATGAGGAGTTCAACCGCCGAATCGGTCGTCCTGGCGGTGACCCCGAGGACATCCTGGCGGGAGTCGATGAACAGCTGACGTGGATGCGCGAGGCAGGTTTGCAGCACGTCGACTGCAACTGGCGCTGGCGAGGCTTTGCGCTGCTGGTGGGCACCTCGCCAACGTGACCGCACCGAGGAGCATCGATCTGGCTCCTCGGCAGCCCTCGCGTGGCTAGCTTCGAGCGGATGCAAGGACGAGCCACGCGTAACGGTGTCTACCTGGTGCTCTGTGGGCTTGTGGCCATGGTT
>JAYUFA010000361.1:0-11939 GCA_043738925.1 Actinomycetota bacterium | reverse complement strand
TCGACGAGGTCGCGGCGTTGCTCGCTCGTGGCGACGGTTGGTCGTCTACCGCCCGCCAGGCACTCGGCTACAAGGAACTGGCTGATCATCTCGAGGGTCGCTGTTCGTTGGATGACGCGATGGCGCTCGCCTTGCAACGAACGCGTCGGTTCGCGCGGCGTCAGCAGCGCTGGTTCGCGAGAGATCCGCGGGTGGTGTGGCTCGATGTCGTCGCGAACTCGATGGAGGTTCTGGCGATGTTGCTGGGAGAATGGGACCAATGCGACTGACCAAACACCATGGGCTCGGCAACGACTTCCTCATCACGTTTGCCGCGATCGTTCCGGCCGACATCGCCGAGCTGGCCCGCCGCGTCTGTAACCGCCACCGAGGCGTCGGTGCCGATGGCCTGATCGTGCTGACTCCCGGCGATCGGCCGGGCGTCGACGCGGTGATGACATTGTTGAACGCCGACGGCAGCGCGGCCGAGATCAGTGGCAACGGCCTGCGTTGTGTGGCGCAAGCCATCGCCTCGGCGCGTTCGATGGACGACGGGGCCTTGGTCGTGGCGACACGAGCAGGTGACCGGTCGATGACCGTGCGTCGCGGCTCGGTGCCGGGCGAGGTGTCGGTGACCGTCGACATGGGTGTCGTGCACGAAGGGCCCTTGCTGGCGCGTGACCCTGTTGCGCCGACCGTGGTGCCGCTCCAGGCGGCAACGTTCGACATCGGCAATCCACATCTGGTGGTACTGGTGGACGATCCTGATGCGGTCGACGTCGGCCGAGCCGGTCCGTTCCTCGAGCGCGACTATCCCGGTGGCATCAATGTGCACTTCGTGGCGCCCGTCGCCGACGGTGTGCTCGACCTTCGCGTTTGGGAGCGCGGCGCCGGCATCACCGAGGCCTGCGGCAGCGGCGCGGTCGTGGCTGCGCACGCAGCCCGGCAGTGGGGCATCGTCGGCGACAACGTCCGGGTCCGCATGCCCGGCGGCGAAGCCCTCGTCGAGATTGGGGTGCGTTCTTTGTTGACCGGTCCTTCGGTATTCATCGCCACGATTGAGCTTGTCGATGCCTGAACGTTCATCAGGTCGCGGCGCGGACAACGACGCCGGCGAGGGTCTCGGCGCGCTCGACCACGCCGAGGGCTTCGCTGAGGAGGCCGACGACGCCGACACTGCCCTTGAGGCGGGTCACCGTGGCGCGTTCGGCGACTTCGGTGGCGACGCCCGCGGCGGCCTCATCGAACGAAACTTCCGGGAGCGAATCATCCTCGTCGGGATGACCACGCCGCCGCACACCGATGACGACACGGATGCGTCGCTCGACGAGTTGGCCTTGCTCGTCGACACCGCAGGCGCCGATGTCGTGGGGCGCACGACGCAGCGTCGTCAGTCTCCTGACCCGGCCACGTACATCGGCAGCGGCAAGGCCGACGAGGTGCGCGAGCTGTCGGTCGCGCTCGACTCCGACACCGTGGTGTTCGACGACGAGCTCAGCCCAGCGCAGCAGTTCAACCTCGAACGCATTTTCGGTCGAAGCGCGCTCGATCGAACAGCGGTGATCCTCGACATCTTCGCCCAGAACGCGTCGAGCCTCGAAGGCAAGGCTCAAGTCGAGCTGGCGCAGTTGCGGTATCGGCTACCGCGCCTGCGTGGTCTCGGCAAGAAGCTGTCGCAGCAGGGTGGCGGCATCGGCACTCGAGGTCCCGGCGAGACGCAGCTCGAGGTCGATCGTCGGCGCATCGAGCGGCGCATCCACAAGCTCGAAATTGATCTGCGCGGCATCCGTGGTCATAGAGCCGTGCAGTCGAAGGCCCGCAAGCGCACGGCAAACCGGTCCGTCGCGATCGTCGGCTACACCAACGCGGGCAAGTCGACCCTGTTGAATCGTTTGACCAACGCCGATGTGCTGGTCGAGAACCGGTTGTTCGCCACCCTCGACGCGACCACGCGGCGGCTCGCGCTTCCCGGCGGCGAGGCGGTCTATGTGTCCGACACCGTTGGTTTCGTCCGCAAGCTCCCCACCCACCTGGTCGAGGCGTTCAAGACCACCCTCGACGTGGTGGTTGATGCCGACTTGCTTGTGCACGTCGTTGACGGCTCAGGCCCAGACCCCATGGGCAACATCGATACGGTGCGCGCGGTTCTGCACGAGATCGGCGCAAGCTCGGTGCCCGAACTCGTTGTTTTCAACAAAGCTGATCGCAGCGACGATGCAGCCCGGCTCGCCGCGCGCATCGACGGAGCGGTGGCAGTATCGGGGTTAACCGGTCAGGGCATCGACGAGTTGCTGGAGGCAATCAGCGATCGTGTCCGCGCTCTGACCAGCGTGATCGAGCTCTTTGTTCCGTTCGAGCGCGGAGACGTGCTGGCGGCCGTCCATCGTGAAGGTCAGGTGCTCATGGAACAGCCCGAGGCTCTGGGTATGCGCGTGCGTGCCCGCCTCGAGGAAGGCTCCATTGGCCGCCTGCGCGCATTTGTCGTGCCCGACCCCCACCTCTTTGCTTCGGTGAACGAAAAGGATTGAGGATCAATCCTTTTCGTTCACCGAACGGCGGGTCGGCGCGCGGGCGATCCGCGCTTCTAGATTCGCGCGCATGAAAGCGACCACGGGCTTCGTCCCGCCGCCGTATCCGTACGATCGCCTCGACGAGATCAAGGCGATCGCCGATGCGCACGAGGGCGGTTGTGTCGACCTATCGATCGGCACGCCGTGCGATCCGCCCCCTGCGGGCGTCGTAGCTGCGCTGGGTTCTTCGAACGCTGAGCGTGGGTATCCCGCTTCGATCGGGTCGCTCGACTATCGCAGCGCGGCGAGCGCGTGGCTTGACCGTCGTTTCGGCGTCTCCGTTGACGCCGCCAACATCGCTGCGTGCATCGGCACCAAGGAGTTCGTGGCGCTGTTGCCACAGCTGCTGCATCTACGCAACCCTGATCGCGACACGATCTTGTATCCCTCGATCAGCTATCCAACCTACGAGATGGGTGCGGTACTAGCGGGTTGTCGCTCGGTCGCGGTGCCGGTCGACGATCAATGGCGCATCGATCTCTCGCGTATCGACAAGGCGGACGCGTCACGGGCGTTGGCGCTTTGGGTCAACACTCCGGGTAACCCGGCCGGCGGTCTCGACGATCTTGACGCTGCGGCGGCGTGGGGGAGAGCAAATGGCGTGCCCGTGTTCAGCGACGAGTGCTACATCGAGTTCACCTGGGACGGTCCGGGGCGATCGATCCTGTCGACTGGCATCGACGGCGTGGTCGCGGTGCATTCGCTGTCAAAGCGTTCGAACTTCGCCGGTGCCCGTGCGGGTTTTTACGCAGGCGACTCCGAACTGGTGCATTACCTGAGCGAAGTGCGCAAACACATCGGGCTGATGGTGCCGGGCCCCGTGCAGGCAGCCGCGATCGCCGCGTTTGCCGATGACGAGCACGTCGACGTGCAACGCTCGCGCTACCACGCACGTCTCGAACGGATGATCACCCTCCTCGCGCGCATCGGTATCCACGCAGTGATGCCCGACGGAGGGTTCTACCTGTGGATCGCGGTCCCCGGCGGCGACGCCTGGGCGCTCGCGCGGTCGTTGGCCGAACGCCTTGGTGTGCTCGTTTCTCCGGGCGAGTTTTACGGCGCCGCGGGCGCACACCACATTCGCATCGCGTTGGTCCAACCTGACGCGCAACTCGATCTCGTCGAGCAACGCCTCGGCCTGAACGTGCGCCACGCGGGCCCGGGGGCGACTACGTGATTGGTTCGAGGCAGGCGTAGAGCGGGCCGAGCAGGGCGCGCACGAAACCATCGTCGCAGTACAGCCGCTCGCCGGTGAGCAGACCCGATTCGTCGTCGCCGGGCATCATCGACATCACGAAGTATCGCGTCATGCCGCTCGGCGCGGTGTCGTCGGTGACGTCGATCCAATACTCCTGGAGCGCGGCGTACTCGTTCGTCCACTCGCTGAGCACCTGGTAGCCCACGACAAGCGGCGAGAAGAGCGTGTATTGCTCGCGGTAGAACCGCTCAATGTTCGTGCGCCCGGCGATCTTCATCTTCATCGGGTAAAACTCAAAGACTGGTTCGGCCACCATCGTCGCGAGGACGCGGTCCATTTCCTCGGCGGCCTCGGCACCGGCGTGTTCCTGGCACAAGGCGAGCACCCGTTGTGGATCCATCACTACCCCCTGGTTGCGAGTCCCGGTGTTGGTTCCCCTTGGCGAGGTATCCGTGCGCCCGGCGACGGACGAAGCGTAGTGGTGTGGCGCGAACGCGTAGGCCTGGCGAGTCGAAGACCGCCAACGTCGAGCCGATAGCGTGGGCGCATGTCGGAACCGCGGGCCATGTCGTCGGCGACGGATCTCTTGGCGCTCACGGCCACACTGGTCGACATCGCGTCCGTGAGCCATCACGAGCAGGAGATCGTGGCGTGGCTTGAGGGAGCGCTGCGTTCGGTGCCGTGGCTCGAGACCGTACGCATCGGTGACAACCTCGTGGCGCGCACCAGCCTGGGGCGGCGCTACCGCGTGATTCTTGGCGGCCACACCGACACGGTGCCGGTAAGCGGTGACAATGGTCGCGCGACCAGCAACGGCTCGACCGTGTGGGGGGTTGGTTCTGCGGACATGAAGGCGGGGCTCGCGGTCATGGTCGAACTTGCTCGGACCCTCGCGGAGCCCGCAGTCGATGTGACCTACGTGTTCTATGCACGAGAGGAGGTCGCGCTCGTGCACTCAGGATTGCGTGAGATCGAGCGCGAGCGGCCCGATCTGCTCGTCGGCGACGTGGCTCTTCTGGGTGAGCCGACGGCCGGCGCGGTCGAGGCCGGCTGCCAGGGCACGATGCGGCTGAAGCTCACCCTCGGTGGCACGAGCGCGCACACGGCTCGCGCCTGGCTGGGCCGCAACGCGATACATCGCCTCGGTGCCTTGTTGACCATGTTGGCCGGCTACGTGCCACGCCAGCCGGTCATCGATGGTTGCTCGTATCACGAAGGCCTGCAGGCCGTGTACGTCGAAGGTGGTGTTGCCGGCAACGTCGTCCCCGATCGAGTCGTGCTAACCATCAATCACCGCTTCGCACCCGATCGCACGCCTGCCGACGCGGAACGACATGTACGCGACGTCATCGAACCGCTGCTGGAACCCGACGACACGCTGGAGGTGGTCGACATGGCCGCTGCCGCGCGGCCGCACCTGACACATCCATTGCTGGCCGCGTTGTGCGGCCGCAGCGATTTGGAGGTGCGCGCCAAGCTCGGATGGACCGACGTCGCGTTCTTCGCTGAGCGCGGTGTGCCCGCGGCAAACTTCGGGCCGGGCGATGCGGAGATGAGCCACACCGCCGGCGAGTATGTCGAGCGTGACCGCATTGAGCTGGTCGACCGCGCGTTGCGCGACCTATTGACCGTTGGTGCGTAGGTGGGGCGCCTGCGGGTCGAATAGTAGAATCCGGGGTCTTGATATTGGCGCGGTGAGCGCGGGTGACCGACGATGCAGGTCCTCGAATGCCTGGCCCCCAAGGAGCGCTCATGACCGCCGAGATCGGTACCCCGGCACCCGCCTTCACCCTCAAGGACGGGGCGGGCAACGACATTTCTCTCAGCGACTACGCTGGCAAGACCGCCGTGGCGTTGGTGTTCTACCCGTTCACGTTCACGGGTGTGTGCGAGGGTGAGCTGTGTCAGCTGCGCGACGACTACAGCGAGTTCGAGAAGGCGGGCGTGCAGGTGATCGCGGTGTCCTGCGATAGCCGCCACGCCCAACGAGTATGGGCAGAGAAGCAGGGCTACACGTTCCCGGTCTTGTCCGACTTTTGGCCCCACGGTGCCGTGGCGCAGCACTACGGCGTGTTCAACGACGCGTTGGGATGCGCGGTACGCGCGACGTTCCTCATCGATCGTCACGGCGTGATTGTCGACGAGTTCCGCACCGACTCGCTTGGCACCGCCCGCGAGGCAGCTCGCTACCGCGAGGCCTTTGCGAGACTCAGCTGAGTTCCGCCAAGCCGTCGTCGGGCTCGCACTGACGAGTTCGATGGTCGTTCCCGCTGCCGTTGGCACCTGCAAGGGCCAAAGGCAGCGGGACGCACCGATCAATCGAGCTTGCGCAACACGCTGACGACACGCCCGTAGATGACGACATCATTGGGATGGAAGGGCATCGGAGCGAGCCGTGAGTTCGCCGGTAGCAACGTAACCGTGTTGCCCTTCTTGCTGTAGGTCTTCACCGTGGCCTCGTCGCCCGGGATGCCCGCGATGACGATCTCGCCATTGTGTGCGGTGCGCTGCACGCGAGCGACGACATAGTCACCATCGAGAATGCCTGCATCGATCATCGAGTCGCCACGCACGCGCAGCATGAAGAGGTCTCCGTCGCCGACGAGATCGGCGGGCAGCGGCATGACCTCCGAGATGTTCTCCTGGGCCAGGACGCCCGTGCCCGCCGCAACTTCGCCGACGAGTGGCACGTAGTGCACCGGCCGTCGTTCGGCCACCGCGTCGGTCGTGGGGTCGTAGTGAACTTCGATCGCGCGGGGTTTGACGGGATCGCGTCGCAGATAGCCGAGCGCGGTGAGCGAGTTGAGGTGCGCGTGCACCGTTGACGGTGACGTGAGGCCGACAGCCTCGCCGATCTCGCGTACCGACGGGGGAAAGCCGCGGGAGCGAAGTTGCTCGTCGATGAATTCGAGGATCTGACGCTGGCGGACCGTGAGCGTACCTCGGGCCATGGGGGCCACCTTTCGGAAGGGCGTTGCTCGTCACGGAGACGAGCGAGCGGCGGAAGAGTTCGTTTCTACCGCTTGTGGGTTGACAGCGAACGATTGTTCGGATTGACTGTGATCGTACACCTGTTCGGAACGGCAGCAACTCGATTGCGGCGAGTTCTTCTGAGCAGGTGTCCGTTTCGCACACATGTTCGTCGAACAGGCGATCGACGTCAAGGATCCTCGGTTCCTGTTGTCGCCCCGTCCCGGCGTATTTCCCCTTGGTCCGGCCACTGTCACACCCCCTGCGGAGAATTGCCTCATGTCCACCTGCACCGTTCTCACAGCGCCCTCGGAAGCAACCTTCCCATCGCTCGGTCGGGGCTCACGTCCCGATCCTCGACCCATCCGGTTGCGCGCCGCGGCTACGCGTGCGCCGGTTGGTTCCAGCCGTCCTGTGCCGGCGTCATGTCGGCGTCGTGCTGCACCTGCGATCGCGGTCGTGGTGTGCGCGCTCGTCGCTGTGGCGCTGGGCCTCGGGGTGGGGCATGCGTCAGCGGCAACCGATCCGACACGCGTCGTCGCGCCGGCCGTCTATGTCGTGCAACCGGGTGACACGTTGTGGGTCATCGCGGGAAAGGTGGCGCCCGAGGTACCTACGCAGCGTGCCGTCGCCGTCTTGCGCTCCTCGGCGGGTACTGCGTCGCTCCTACCCGGTCAGCGCATCGTGCTGCCGGCCCAATTGCGATGATGACCTCGCTCGCGATGGGGTCGCTGCGGGTCTTTGTACGGCGGGCGCTCGTGGCGCGGCTCATCCGCGGTGCGGTGATCTGTCGACACGCATGCTCAGTTGCGTACGTAGCGCAAGAGCAGCATCGCGTCGGCTTCGAGCACCCGTGCGAGGCGATAGCGGCGGTCGACCGGCGGGGTGGTCGCGTCGGTAATCCGAGACGCGTCGCCGCCCACCACCATCGGCGACACGGTCAGGCAAAGCTCGTCGAGCACATCCGCTGCGGCCAATTGGCCGATGAGCGTCGGGCCGCCTTCGCTCAGCACGATACGTGCGCCCAGATTCCCCAACGCGGTCAACGCCTCGCCGACTTCTATGCGGGGCCCGGGGAACTGCAACACCGTCGTGCGGGCCTCGGCATGGCGCACGCGCCCCGCGGGAGCGGCGGCCGTGGTCAACACAATCGGCGGCTCGGGCGCGGTGAACAACTCACCGTTGAGATCGAGATCGAGGTGACGCGTCAAGATGGCGAGCCTCGGCCGATCCGCCTGGCCCCGTGCCGCACGTATCGCGGCCAATTCGGGGGTGGTCGTTATCGGGTGGTAGTTCTCCGACCGTGCTGTTCCGGCGGCCACCAAGATCATGTCGGCGACCGAGCGGATGGCGCGAAACACCGTGCGGTCGGCGGGTCCGCCGAGACCGCCCGACACCCCGTCTACGTGCGTGGCGCCGTCAAGGCTGGCGATCATGTTGGCGAGCAACCATGGTCGTCCGTCGTGCGGCGCCCGATGGTCGTCGGCGTAGACCGAAAATGCGTCGACATCATCGAGGGCCGTGGGCAACAGCTGGCGCATCCCCTGAACGTACTGTGCGCGTCGACCGCGTCCGCGCTCGATCGGCCCGGCATTCGCGTGAGCGGAGCGCTTCGGAACAACACGCTTCGTGATGATCCGCAGGGGATGTGGATGAACGGGCGCACTATCCACCGGCAATTCACAGGAGATACCTCTTTTCGTCCACAGGCACTCGTGCGTAACGTGCCCCCGCACGAGTCGTGGCCGCGCGTTCGGATGGTGGCTGGCGTCGCAGCTCTCGGTGGGTCAGACGGCTCCTTGGGGGGCGGTGTTTTTCACAAGACACCGCACCGTGAACCTGTTTCGGCAGGGGAGCGGTCCCTTCCTGACCGCGTCGGCCGCGACTCGTGCACCGCGCAATGCGCGTCGCCTTTCCAGGCACACTGCATACGTCGAAGGAGTTCTGCATGGCAATGGCCCCTGAGCATGCCGTCATCGGCGTGCGGCGCATGTTCACCACCGAAGGCGTGCTCCCGTACGACCTCGTCGAATGGGAGCGTCGCGACGCGCGCATGATCGATTGGCGCACGGGCGCGACCACGTTTGAACAACTCGGTGTCGAGGTACCCGCTGGGTGGTCGGTCAATGCCACCAATATCTTGGCCCAGAAGTACTTCCGCGGCGCGCTCGGCTCCATCGAGCGTGAGTGGTCTCTTCGCCAGGTCGTCGATCGCATCGTCGACACGATCGCCGCTTGGGGAGAGCGCGATGGCTACTTCACCGATGCCCGCGAGACAGCGACCTTTCGCGACGAGTTGAAGTTCCTGATGGTGACGCAGCGGGTGGCCTTCAACTCACCGGTCTGGTTCAACATCGGTGTGCCCGGCGTGCCCAACCAGTCGAGTGCGTGCTTCATCTTGTCCGTCGATGATCGAATGGACTCGATTTTGAACTGGTACGTCGAAGAGGGTCGTATCTTCAAAGGCGGCTCGGGCGCCGGCGTGAACCTGAGCAACATCCGCGGTTCGGTCGAGTTGCTGGCCGGTGGCGGTACGGCCAGCGGTCCGGTCAGCTTCATGCGTGGCGCTGACGCGTCCGCGGGCACCATCAAGTCCGGCGGCAAGACGCGACGCGCCGCGAAAATGGTCATCCTCGACGCCGATCATCCCGACGTCGAGGAGTTCATCTGGTGCAAGGCCCTTGAGGAGCGCAAGGCGCGCGTGCTGCGTGACGCCGGCTTCGACATGGACCTCGACGGCAAAGATTCGTTCTCCATCCAGTATCAGAACGCCAACAACTCGGTGCGCCTCACCGACGACTTCATGCAGGCTGTCCTCGACGACGCCGATTGGCACCTCAACGCCCGCCTCGATGGACGCGTCCTCAAGACGGTCAAGGCGCGCGCGCTGCTACGCGAGTTGAGCGAGGCCGCGTGGGAATGTGCCGATCCCGGCATCCAGTTCGACACCACCATCAACCGCTGGCACACCGTGCCCGAAAGCGGTCGCATCACCGCCAGCAACCCGTGTAGCGAATACCTGAGCGTCGACAACAGCGCCTGCAACCTCGCGAGCCTGAACCTGTTGCGCTTCTTGCACGACGACGGTGAGGGTGTCGACGGCTTCGACATCGAGGCGTTCCGTGCCGCGATCGAGGTCACGTTCACGGCACAGGAAATTCTGGTCGGCAACTCCGAGTACCCGACCGAGTCCATCGGCGAGAACACGCGAGCACTACGCCAGATCGGTCTTGGCTATACCAACCTCGGCGCGTTGTTGATGGCGCTCGGGTTGCCCTACGACTCTGACGCTGGTCGGGCCGTCACGGGTGCGCTCACCGCCTTGATGACGGGTCAGGCCTATCTCACCTCGGCGCGCATAGCGTCTCGTATGGGGCCGTTCTCGGGCTACCTCGCCAATCGCGAGCATGTCCTACGGGTGCTCAATATGCACCGCGAGGCGGCTTCGCGCATCGACGAGGAACTTGTCACCGCCGATCTTCTCGGCGCCGCCCAATGCGCGTGGGACGAAGTGTGTGAGCTGGCGCCGGTCACCGGCGTTCGCAACTCTCAAGCCACCGTGCTTGCACCCACCGGCACGATCAGTTTCGTGCTGGACGCCGACACCACGGGCATTGAGCCTGACCTCGGTCTGGTCAAGACCAAGAAGCTCGTCGGCGGCGGGTCCATGTCGATCGTCAACCAGACGGTTCCGCGGGCGTTGCGGCGCCTCGGATACGACACCATGCAGGTCGAGGCCATCATCGCCTACATCGCCGAACACAAATCGGTGATCGGCGCCCCACATCTGCGTGCCGATCACCTCCCCGTGTTCGCGTGCTCGATGGGTGACAACCTCATTCACTACCTCGGTCACGTGAAGATGCTGGCCGCCGCGCAACCGTTCATCAGCGGCTCGATCTCGAAGACCTGCAATCTGCCGGAGGACGCCACGGTCGACGAGGTCGAACTTCTCCATATCGAGGCGTGGAAGCTTGGGCTCAAGTGTGTGGCCATTTATCGCGACAACTGCAAGGTCGGCCAACCGTTGTCGGTCGCGAAGATGTCGTCCGACAAAGCGGTTGCGGAGGCCGATTCGGTGCTGCAACCCGACGGGGTCTTGCCGGCGGCGTTCGGCGGCACCGCGTTGAACGTCCTGGCCGTCGCGGGTACGAGTGATCGCGGCATTGGTCAACAGTTGATCGAACGGGTCGTCGAGCGCATCGTGCCGCAACCCGTACGCGAGCGGCTACCTCGGTCGCGCTCGTCGCGCACGTTCGAGTTCCGCGTCGCTGATTGCAAGGGCTACGTCACCGTCGGTGAGTATGCGAACGGACGTCCCGGTGAGATCTTCGTGCGGGTGTCGAAGCAAGGCTCGACCTTGGCGGGCATCATGGACGCGTTCGCGATCTCGCTCAGCCACGGCTTGCAGTACGGCGTGCCCTTGCGATCGTTCGTCGCCGCGTTCGTGGGTATGCGGTTCGAACCGGCGGGCATGACCGACGATCCCGATATCCGTATTGCGTCGAGCCTCATCGACTACTTGTTCCGGCGGTTGGCCGTCGAATATCTCACGCCCGCCGAGCGACGAGACCTCAACATCCTCACCACAGGTGAACGCACCCAGCCGACGTTGCCCGGTGTCGAGGAAGCGGCCACGGTCAGTGGCTCCGGTATCGACATCGCCCCCGACCCGCCGTCGGCAGCCGCCGGTGGTGCCCTCCGCGAAACGTCGTCACGCGGCGAACCGCTCTCCAACGACACCTCGCTGTTCGACGCATCTCCCACGGCGGCCGCTTACGAAGCTGAACGAGTTCGTGCTTCGGACGCGCCGCTTTGCATGAGCTGTGGTATTCACATGCAGCGTGCCGGCAGCTGTTTCGTGTGCGTCGAATGCGGCAGCACCAGCGGGTGCTCCTAACGCCGCAGGCGATTCACTCGGTGTCCGTGTGGTCTCGACGCAATGCCCACACAGCAAAGAGCGGATCCGTGCCCGCTCCCGCTGGAATGCGCATCGCGTCACGCGCCGGATCGAAGCAGCTCGTACGGGCGAAGTAGTCGCGCACGATGGCTACGTGGCCGGCGTCGTCGGTGCCGAGCCATCCGCGAATCGCCTTCGTGGGGAAGCAGCGATTCGAGAAGGTGCACACGAACGGCCCGCCCGAGCGCAGCACGCGCGCGGCTTCATCGAACACCTCGAGCGGTCGCACGAGGTAGTCGACCGACACGCAGCAGGTGACGGC
>JAYUFA010000360.1:0-4527 GCA_043738925.1 Actinomycetota bacterium | reverse complement strand
TCACGCCAATGCTCACCCCGCTCGGGCTGCGTTCACTCGATCCCGCCGATGAGCGGTACCGGTCCGAGCATCGAGGCGACTCCGCAGCGCGCGACGCCGCCTACCACCAGGGCACCGTCTGGCCGTGGATGATCGGACCATATGTAGAGGCATGTCTGAAGGGGGGTCGCTCGGCCTCCACGTTGCTCGTCGGGTTGGAGTCACATCTTGCTGAATTCGGGCTGGGTTCGGTATCCGAGACGACCGACGGTGGCGCACCGTGGTCGGCGAGCGGATGCCCATTCCAAGCCTGGTCTGTAGCGGAGTTGATTCGGGCTCGCCAGTTGGTGCAGGTAAGGTCACCCGACGGTGACCGAGCCAGAAACCCTCGTCGGAGCAACGGCAGATGATCAGCGAATCATTGCGGGTCTTCGCGTGGGCAATGAGACAACGTTCGTCGAAATGGTCGATCGCTACAACGGATCGTTGGTGAGAGTCGCGATGCGATACGTACCGAGCAGGGCCGTCGCCGACGAGGTTGTACAGGACACATGGATCGGCGTGATCGAAGGGATCGATCGCTTCGAAGGTCGATCGACGTTCAAGACGTGGTTGTACAAGATCCTGATCTACAAGGCGCGAGCTCGCGGCGAGCGTGAACGGAGAACGGTGCCATTGTCCGCACTGCCGGGCGACGACTCGGCACCCTCCGTGCCGACCGAGCGCTTTCGTGGTTCGGACGCATTGTGGGCGGGCCATTGGGCGACACCTCCGCGGCGATGGGACGGCGACGCCGAAGAACGCCTGCTGGCGAGCGAGGCACAGTCCTTGATTGACGCAACAATTGCCGAGCTACCGCTGGCCCAACGCGAGGTGATCACGCTGCGCGACCTGTCTCAGTTCAGCTCCGTTCAGGTTTGTGACCTGCTCGGCGTAACAGAAGCCAACCAACGAGTCCTGCTCCATCGCGCACGCTCGAAAGTACGAGCAGCATTGGAGAACTACCTCGATGAGTAGGCGGCCGAGTTCATGATTCACGATCCCTTTGACTGCCAGATGCTGGTGGAGCTGGTGACCGACTGGCTCGAGGGCGAGCTCCCCGAACCGACGCGGGAAGAATTAGAGCTCCACGTGGCGACCTGCGCCGGCTGCATCGCCTACGTCGAGCAGATGCGAACGACGCAGACGGCCTTGGAACGGCTTGAAAGCATCGACGTGGTCGAGCCGATGGAGGCCGACTCCCGTGAGTCGCTCCTGGCCGTGTTCAGGGCACGTCGAGGCTGACCACTGCGTTCGTTAGGACGGCCTACGAGGTGAGGTGCAACCGGTCGGCAATCCGTTCTGACTGAAGTGCCCGTTCGTGGGTGAATGCCTGCTGATATGAGTTGATGGATCGGTTGACGGCCGAGGCGTTGTGACCGGCGGCCCTGGCGGCGTCCAAACACGCGAAGATCGGGTTGGCGACGTCGGCAATACTGTCTGTGACTTGTTCGATTGCGACTCCTGCCGCACTCGTCGAGTCGAAGTTGCTCCTCGTCGCTACCGAGAGGAGATCGTCGAAGCTGCCCGCCGCGGTGAGCTTCGCGGCAGCGTCGTTGGCGCCGACGGCGGTCAACACATCAACCGCATGGTCTCGGACTCTCCACACCGCCCACTCTGCCAGCCCGGTGCCGAATGCAGGCCACTCGTCGACGAGTCGTATCAACCGGCCGCGCTTGGCGACGAGTTTGGGACCCTTTTCAATGACTGGTCCGTCAAGCTCGATCTCCCACAGCTGGGCGCTCATCCACCACGCCAGCTGTTCAACAGAGCAGGCATGCACCCCTTCGTAACAAGGGATCACTTCGGATGACTCGACCCACGGCCCAGGAGCTGTCTCGACAGTCGATTTCGGCCAGGTGAACCCGGAAAAGATCCCCATCGAGCGCTCATCGAGAAACTTCCATGCCCGGGTCATGCGGTCATCTTGCCTCAAGAGACCAACTCGTCGTATACATCGGCGTAGCGCCTCGCCTGTGGCCCCCATGACCAGTCGGATTGCATACCTCGTCGTTGAAGGGCACGCCGCCGCCGATCGTCGGAGATCCATCGAACAGCTCGATGCATGGCGTCGAGAAGGTGGACCGTGTCGGCTGCGGCGGCCACAAAGCCGTTGCCACGATCGGGATGTCGATCAACGTCGATCACCGTCTCGCCGAGCCCCCCAACTGCAGTGACGATTGGGATTGTGCCGAAGCGCATCGCCTGCATCTGAGTGAGGCCGCACGGCTCGAATCTGCTCGGTACCAAGAGCAAATCGGAGCCAGCCATCACCAGCGCAGCGGTCGCGTCGGAGTACTTTCCGAAGAAGTGCACGCGGCCCGGCTGCGTGCCGGCGGTTCGTGCCGCCCGCGCCACGAGTTCGACCTCGCCGTCCCCGATGATCACCAGTTTGGCGCCGAGGGTTTCGAGGAAGGGAGCCAGGGCGAGGGCTAGGTCGATGCCTTTCTGCTCGACCAATCGAGCGACGACGGCGATGATCGGCTGGTCGTCGTCGTTCAATGTCGTGAGGCGCAGCAGCTCCTTTCGGCAGATCTCTTTGCCACTCAGATCCTTGTGGTCGAACGCACTGGGAAGGTGCGGGTTGTGCGCCGGGTCCCAATATCGCGTGTCGATACCGTTGCGTATTCCCAACAGTTGGTTTCCGCGGTGGCGACACCGACTCATGACGTTGGCGACCGAGCCCCGTCGCAGGTCGTCGGCATAGCCGTCGCTGACGGCGATGATTCGATCGCACACCGACACCGCACCCGCAAGTGGGTTGAGGGACCCATCTTCGAGATAGGTCGCGTGATGGTCGCGCAGAACGTTGATCCAACCCGAGTCAGCTGCACCCTGGTACGCCGCGTTGTGCACCGTGAGTACGGTCGGCCTCGGCTGCTGGAACAACGCCGGAACGAGTGCGGTGTGCCAATCGTTGAGATGCACGATGTCGGGCTGCACCTCGTCGGCCAAGGCAGCAACCGCCGCTGAAAAACCGAAGAAGCGACGGTCGTTATCGGCCCACGCCTGACCACTGGCCGGCTCGTTGTACGGATGAGGCCGCTCGATCGCCGGCATCCTCAACACTGTGATTTCGTCGCCCGATTCGGTCACGACTTGTTGGGCGCTTGTTGTGCCTGCCCATTCTGGTACGGCGAGTGTGAGTTCGCTGCCACTTGGCTCGACCGGCAAGTTGCCATAGTCGGGCATCACGACGTGCACGTCGATACCAAGCTGCCGGAGGCCGGCAACCAGACCTCGCCCAGCCTCACCGAGCCCACCGACCTTGACGACTGGCTCGTATTCAGCAGCGGCGAACATCACGCGGTATCCCATGATCCTGTAGTGCTGCCGGAGTCCAGGGCGTTACAGTTTCGCCAGCCCTCAAGCGCGGTTCGCCACACCCCTCGAGGCGCTTCGACTTCGTGTCATTCACCAGTTCGGTACACCGCGACCACGCGATGACTCCTCGGCGCGGACCCGCCACGACGAACTGGACAAGGTCATGGTCGACGCCGCTGCGGTAGCAGCACTCCGTTCGGGCCTGGATGGGCACTCGTGGGGGATGCGGGCTACACCCGCGAGGTGGCGCCGTCGCGGGCGAGGCGCAGCCCGGAGAACATCCAGCGGGAGTGGGTGGGGAAGAAGTTGCGGTAGGTGTCGCGGGCGTGGAACGGCGGGGTGGCGTGGCTGCTGCCGCGGAGTACGTATTGGTTGACCATGAATTTTCCGTTGTACTCGCCGACAGCGCCGGCCGCGGGATGGAACCCGGGGTACGGCGAGTATGGACTGGCGGTCCACTGCCACACACGGCCGTGCCAGTCCGACGTGTCGCCGCGACCACGTGCGGCGCCGGCTGCGACCTCCCACTCGGCTTCGAGTGGTAGGCGTGCGTCGGCCCAGCGGGCGTAGGCGTCGGCCTCGAACCAGCTGATGTGTTCAACTGGAGCGCTGTGATCGACCGGCATGAGCCCGCCGAGCCCGAACACTTGCCACTGTGCGTCCTCGCCGTACCAGTACTCGGGGGCCGACCAGCCCGATGCTTGTACCTCGGCCCAGCCGACCGACATCCACAGCTCGGGCCGGCGGTAGCCGTCGTCGGCGATGAAGTCGAGCCATTGACCGCAGGTGATCAGCCGTTCGGCGATCTCGAACGGGCGCACCAGTTCGGTGTGGCGTGGGCCTTCGTTGTCGAATGCGAACCCCCTGCCGTCGTGTCCGGTCTCGATGAGACCGCCGTCGAATGCGAGCCATCGAGTGCTCGGCACACAATCCGCACGTCTCGCCCATGGCAGGTCGCCCTAGCCGGTCGGGAACGGGTGCCCTGAGAGGGCGTGCTTGATGTCCATCACGATCAGCTCCTGGTGCTGCTGCTCGTGGTGCAGTCCAAGCTCGACCAGCGCTGCTACCTCCCGGCTCGGTGATGTGTCGAGAAGCCGCCGCACTGCGGCATCGACCGACGATCTGTAGTCGGCGATCTCGTCGATGCCGGGACGGGTGATCAGGCCGCGCTCGGGTCGCGCGTGC
>JAYUFA010000359.1:0-1690 GCA_043738925.1 Actinomycetota bacterium | reverse complement strand
TGCCAGTGACGGGTGTATCGAGGTAGATCTGCTTGACGTGATCGGGCACCGAACTGTCGGCCGACAGGAGAAACCGAGTGCCCATCGCGACGCCATCGGCGCCATACGCCAGCGCGGCGGCAAGACCGCGACCGTCGAAGACACCGCCCGCGACGAGCACCGGAATGTCGACCGCGTCGAGCACCTGGGGCACCAGGATCGACGTGGGCACCACGCCGGTGTGGCCGCCACCTTCGGCACCTTGCGCGATGATCGCGTCGACGCCCCAGGCCGCGACCTTCTCGGCGTGACGCCGGGCGCCAATGGTGGGCATGACCACGACACCCGCGTCCTTCAGCTTCTTGACCACTGCCTCCCCCGGCGCTTGCGCGAATGACGCAACCCGGACCTTGGCCTTGATCACGTAGTCGACGCGCGCGTCGATATCGATGGCGTCGGTGCGCAGGTTGACACCGAAGGGTTTGTCGGTGGCAGCTTGCACTTGAGCGATGGCTTGTTGCATCTCTGCAAACGTCATCGGCGCGGCTGCGATGATGCCCAGCCCACCGGCGTTCGATGTGGCCGCGGTGAGCTTGGCCGTCGCGACCCAGCCCATGCCGGTCTGCACGATCGGGTACCGCACGCCGAACAGCTTGGTGATGCGCGTTTGCAAGCGCGGGTCGTCGGTCATCGTGAAACCGCCTTCACTTGAACTCGGCCTTGCGGGCGCCCTTGGGGTCGATCACGGTGCGCAAGATCTCAAGCTCATCGCTCGTAGGCAGCCGTGTCGTGGGAACGCTCGCGTCGATCGACAGCTCGAACGTGGTTGCCTCGACGATCTGCTCGACGGTGACGCCGGGGTGCGTCGACACGAGTCGCATGCGATTGTCGGCGGTGGCGTGATCGAACACACCGAGGTTCGACACGATGCGCCGGATCTCAAAAAAGCGAGAGCCGGCAGGGCCAATCGCGCGCATCTTGTCGTAGCCCGGGCCCGAGACGACATCGACCTTGTCGACGAACACCTGCTTCGAGTGATTCGGGATCCAGTAACTCACCGTGTGGTTGATCACGTTGCCCGGCGCGCCGCGCAGACCAAGCAGCTGTGCCTTTGGCTTGCGCCAATCACCAATAGCGGCGAGGTTCTGGTTGCCCCACATGTCGATCTGGCTCGCACCCATCACCACATGGCGTTTGCCCGACCACACGATGTCGAAGATCGTGCGGTACGGCATGTACGCCTCGATCACCTTGGCCGGGTTCACCACCCCAACCGGAATGGTGTTCGCGATGAGCGCCGCCACCGTGTCGGTCATCATGAGATCAGGCTCGAATGTGGCCCGTGCCAGCCGCCCGCCACAGATCGGCACGACACCGATCGGGTTGCACAGGATCTCGCCGTCGCCACGGAACGCGTCGGCCAACGCGATCACGCAGACCTCATCAAGGGTTGCTTCGGCAGTGCTCATCGTCACTTCTCCCCTCGTGCGTTGATCGCCTTGACGTACTCCGCATGCGAAGGAAGGTCGAGGTACTTGGTCTTGAACGCCTTCCAGGCGTCGTCGTCCTTGGCCGTCGCGGCGTACTCGCGCTGGAACGCCTCGTCGCGCTCGTAGTCGCTCGGGCATTCCGTGAAATGTGCGCCGAACGGCGCCTCGACAACGCCGGTGACATACATGCGAGGAATCTTCAGCGATTGCACGGGGCCGTA
>JAYUFA010000358.1:0-12057 GCA_043738925.1 Actinomycetota bacterium | reverse complement strand
GAAGCAGTTCGGCGATCTGCTTTTGAGCCTCGGTCCGCTTACGCCGCATGCCTCGTCATCGGCGCAGAAACAACCGACTTGAGTCTGCATCCGATCCGCTGGTTCCTCCGACCTACGCGGACCGCGGTGTCGAGATCGCCGCCAGCTTGTCGGGGTTACGCAAGATGTAGAGGTGATCGATCGTCGCGTCGGCGTCCTCGCCGAGTGCGGTGAGTTCGACGTGAACGATCAACGCCAGTTCGACACTGTTGTGCCGCGACACGACCAATGCGGGCTCGCCGTTCAACACGGCCGCGCCCAGCTGCGCGTTCGCGCTGCGCTTTGCGATGTTGACGACGAAACGAGCGACACGCTGACGACCGACAACCGGACGTCGCGCGGCCCGCACGGTTGCACCCCCATCGCTCAGAAGCACCGCTGTCTCCGAGAGTAAGGCTTCGACGCCGCTGAGATCGCCAGCCTGCGCCGCTTGCGCAAACGCGGCAGCAAGACGCACGCACTCAGTCGGTTCCACCGATCGACGCGGCTCGGGGTCGCGCACCCGCCGCCGCGCGCGGCTGGCGATTTGTCGACACGCAACCTCGCTGCGATTGACGGTCGACGCGATGTCGACGAACGGCTCGCCGAACACATCGGCAAGCAAGAACACGACGCGTTCGATCGGATCGAGCCGCTCGAGCATCATCAAGAATCCAACGGTCAAAGACGACACGAGGTCGGCCGGGTCGGCGGCCATCGGTGTGCTGATGAACTCGGGCAGCCACGGCCCCACGTAGTTCGCGCTTCGACGTCGCCGGCCGCGCAAGAAGTCGATCGCGATTCGCGTCGTCACCGTGGTCAGCCACGCGGCCGGCCGCTCGATTTCTGCCTCGACGGATCGCTGCCAACGCAGCCAGGCGTCTTGCACGACATCGTCGGCATCGGACCGCGTGCCGCAGATGCGATACGCCAAACCCCAGAGCCGCTCTCGTTCGTCGGCGAAGATGTCATGCCCCGAAGACGACGAGGCCGCGGTGTTCACCGTTTCAGCTTCGCGCACACTCGTAGAGCGGCGGCGTAGGCGCTCGCGAATGCGGCGTCGGCGAGTTGACCCTCGGGCCCGACCCAATCACCCACGACGAACACATCGGCAGTGCCGGACTCGTCGATCGCCGGGCGTCCGGCGAACCCACCTCGTGCCGCGGTCACCAGCGCGCCGGAAACCATCATGCGATGCAGATACCGACTGCTCACGATCGACTGCTCCGTGATGCCGTTGCGCGCGGCGTGCACCCGCAGCTGATCCTGCAAGACGTCGGGTGCATCGTCATCGCCGGGCGCCAAGTAGCGGGCAACGTGCACGACATGGCAACCGGGTGGCGCCAGGCGCGCCATCGGCGTATGACACGACAGATAGATCGGCTCGTCGATCGCCATCAGCACTGGCTTCGTCGGTGCATGATCGACTCCAAGATCGAGACACGCGACCTCGATCGGACTATCGACATCGAACGCGCTACGCCCGAGCACACGTGCCGCTGCCGCCGGCGAGCCAACGGCCACGATCGCCATGGGTGCCTCGTAGGTACCCACGCCGGTCGTTACCACGCCGCCATTGATGGTCACAACGGACTCGGAGCGCACGTCGATACCCTCCGCAAGCGAGTCGACGAGGTGCTGCCAGCCGTCATCGATGTACAGCACACCCGGCGCCTGCAACGCGGTGATCGCAACCTCGGCACTCATGACATCCGGCGCGTGTGCATAGGTCGCGGTTCGCACAGCCATGAGCGCCACCTTGGCCGCCCGATCGGTGAGATCGCCAAGCATCTCGCTCACCGTCACGCCACCGAACTGCGCTGCATCCATTCTCGCCAGCCGTGTGAAGAACCGCCCGTACGTCACCTTGTCGCGAGTGGCGAAATAGCGACTGGTGAGCACCGCACTCTTCGTCGCGGGCATCGCGAACTGTCTCCCGTCGACGAGAATGGCGCCGCTCGCAAGTGCAGGCGGACCACCGCTATACGTCACCCCGAGCTCGCGCAGCACTCGCTCGGTCGCGCCGCCGCGATAAATCGCGTGCGGGCCCCGGTTGAACACGAACCCGTCCTTGCGATCCGAGCGCGCCCGGCCGCCGGGGTGTTGATCGAAAACAGTGACGACGAGGCCGCGACGGCGGCACAACTGTGCCGCGGCAAGTCCGGCGAGACCCGCACCGACAACGACGACATCAGACGAACCGGTAGTCATGCCCCCATGACGTCGGAGCACGACCGTTTGTGACTGCACCGTCGCCGACGAGACGCTCAACCGACCACCCCATCTTCGCCCTCGTCGGGCTTTGCGATGCTTGTAACGTCATCACCGTCCCCCGCGGGAGACATCACAGAGGAGTAGCGATGACGTTCACGATCGACTTGACCGGCAAGCGGGCGCTCGTAACCGGGTCGGGTCAAGGCGTTGGACTCGGTATCGCCCGCACGCTCGCAGCTGCGGGAGCCGAAGTGGCGATCAACGACCTCGTTCGCGACCGCGCCGAGGCAATCGCAAACCAACTCGTAGCCGATGGCATGACAGCAGTCGCCGCGCCGTTCGACGTGACCGACTACGACTCGGTCACCGAGGGCGTGAGCCAACTCGGGGGCGTCGACATCCTCGTGAACAATGCCGGCAACGCCGGTGGCGCGGGCTTCGGGGGCCTCGACCCGTTCGTTCGTACCGAGCCAGCCGATTGGGAGAAGTACCTCAAAGTGAACCTGTACGGCGTGATGTATTGCGCACGTGCCGCTTTGCCGGCGATGATCGAACGGAAGTGGGGTCGCATCATCACGATCGTGTCCGACGCCGCACGCGTCGGCGAGGCGAACATGGCGGCATATTGCGCGGCCAAAGCCGGTGCGGCGGGGTTCAATCGCGGCATCGCCCGAGAGGTGGCGCGCTACGGCATAACGGTCAACAACGTCGCGCTCGGCACGATGCGCACACCGGTGTCGGGCACGATGTGGGACGAACCCCATAACCCGACCGCCAAAGCTCTCATGCAGAGCTACCTCGTGCGTCGCCCCGGTGAACCCGAAGACGCCGCTGGTCTTATCGCGTACCTCGCGAGTCCTCTGGCGTCGTGGATCACGGGGCAGACCTATCCGGTCAACGGTGGTTATTCGTTCGCGATGTGATTGAACGGGAGCCCAACCACGCCACGGTGCTGCTGGGTCGCCCACCTCTCCGCGCGAGTCCTTATGGCGCGGTCGAGAAGTAACCCACGACGTCCATGACCAAATGAGCCTGGCCGTGGGCGTTGTAGACGGCGGTCAGCCCGGGGTCGACGCCCGTGACGCCCGTCGGCGACACGGGTGACATCACGAGGTTCGGGACCGTCTGGCCCGCCTTCCAGTTCAGGTTCGATGCGTCGGGCCTCGTCGTGACGTTCGCCGGGTAGACCGTGAAGTAACTCTCGGCGGTGGTCTCGGTAGCCGTTACGTTCATGACGATCGCCTTCACCTTTGCCGTGTCCAGATGCGCACCCACCACGGGTGGGGCCCACGGGCCTTGGTCCGCGCCGATTGGTGCTCCGTTGCCTGTACGCGTGTCGACCGCGCGGACGGGTGACACCGGCGTGAACACCAGGCCTGCTGAGCCCGTCTTGTCGAACCAGCCGACGACGTCGCCGATCAGGTTGGTGTTGCCGGCCTCGTTGAAGAAGTTGATCGTGCCGGTACTGCTGACGCCGACGATGACCAAATTGGCGATCGTTCGACCCGCGACGAAGTTGAGGTTCGACACGTTCGGCTGGGCGCCGCCCGGCCACACCGTGACGAAGCCCGTACCGGTCGGCTCGACCGCAGTGACATTGATGGCAACGGCCGATACCTGCGACGCCGCAGGCACACCGTTTCGGCCGGTGACCTGCAGGGTCAGCGAGCCGCCCGGCCCGAGTGGCGACGTGGACGCGCCGATGCCACTACGCGTATCGAGCGAACGACTCGGCGTCAAAGGGTTGTACCAGCCACCGGTGATCGACGCATCGTCGTAGAACCCGACCACGTCGGCCAAGATGTCAGCGCTACCGAGCGGGTTGAAGAACGACACTTTGCCGCCGGCACCAAGCTTCACGGTGACGAGGTTGGGCACCGTCTGGGTGGGCACGAAATTGAGGCTCGACACGACGGGGCGATCCTCGCCGGTCGGCCACACCGAGAGGTAGCTCTCGACCGTGGGCGACGCCACGGTGACGTTCATGACGACGGCCACGGCGCCGCTCGTGGGGATGCCGCCGCGACCGGTGACCTGAAGGTCAACGAACGTCGATCTCCCTGTGGGACCGATCGGACCGGTCGGCGCACCGTTGCCGACGCGCGTATCGAGGATGCGCGTGGGGGCCACCGCCACATACTCACCGGCGGTGTTCGCTCGGGCGCCCGCAGGTACGGCCGACGCGAGTGCACCGAAACAAGTCGCTGCGGCAGCGATAGCCACGAGGCGGCGAAGCCTGACGATCTTCATGAAAAAACTCCCGGGGGAAGCGGCGCGGCACCACCGAAGGTGCCGGCCCGCCGAATTGGTTCCTCGATCGTAGATCGCGACTGCGGCCGTGTCACGATCGCCACCCGGGCCGTTCGAACCAAATCGTCGAAGACTCGCGCATACGCCTATTGGCGCATCCTCTATTCGCGCTGGTTCGAGGCGCTCGTGCTCACGCGCTGCGACGCGACCGGCGTCCAATGCATCACCCACGCGGTGGCGTGATCAGGCTCATCGGGGTGCGCGGGCGCTGTGACCCCGAACATGTTCGTGTACGGCGCTACGGGTGACGAGCCCGGGGTACCGATCCCGGCCCACGCCTTCATCGTGACCTCGGGCGGATCGCTCGACGCGAACGCTGCGAGGTGAAAGCCCGGGCCTCGTCCGGCAGGGTCGCTCGTCACCAACCATTGCGAGCGCGAGGCCGGCGCGGCGTCAAGCCGCGCGGCTCGCCACCACTGCTCGACCGATGTGGCACCGGCGGGATCGCGCCAATCGTTCTGCACGGTGACGAGAGACCGCACTGGCTCGGTCGGCTTGCTCGCAACGACGTGCGGCGAACGCACGAGCATGATGGCGAAGGCCACCGATGCGATGTCGCCGGCGCGGCCAGCAGCCCGCAGCGCCTTCGCGTGAGGACGGATGTGTGCCCACGCATCGGTCTCGTTCGCGAACTGGCCCTCCCAAAACGCGAGAAACGGCGCGGCGCGGTGACCGGGGCCCACAGCCACGAAGCGGTTCAGCGCGACAAACGAACCATTGCCGAGCGCATCAGGGCCATGTATCTCGTCGTACCAGTGACGGAACTCTTCAAGGTCGTCCTCGGCTGGATCGGCCAAGACCACGAACAAGGTTGGCGGTGTGGCGGCCTGAAAGCGCATGTGCACATCGGCACTCATCGACTGCGGGCCATCAATTCGCCAACTTCGTCCAGGGCCGCGTGCACCTTTGCCATGTCGAGTCGGGCTTGGTCGGCGAGCTCGACTTGGCCGGCGTTGGCCAGCATCTCGGGCAGGTGATCGCGCACGCACGCCAGCGTGAACGCGATCGGATCGCCGACCGCCAACTCATCAATACGCACGATGACGTTCGAGCCTTTGGCGTGTTCGATGTAGTGGTAGTGCGGCTCATGTTCAAAGCAGTCGAAGCGCAAGTGTTCCAAGCCATCATCGGCGCTGCACACGTGCAGCGATGCACCGTGATCGTTGAACTCCAACGCCAGATGAGCCAACTCGATGCCCGCGTAGGTCTCGTCGAGGATGGCGTTGGTCAACGCGCGTGATTCGACGATGAAGCGCACGGCTCCGGCGTCGACGGGATGACAATGCTCGGGCACCATGGGAATGGGCAACGTGTCAAAGCGATTGCCACGTCGATAGGGCGACTCTTCACGATCCATCGGAACCCCCCGGTGCCGTCTGCGCCGCGAACGCAAAGTCGTCCGCGAACCCACGATATCGCCGCTCGACGAAGCGACCGAACTCAGGATGCGTCAACGCAAGAAACCGATCGGCCCGCACCGCTCGCAGCAGCACGTCGCCGACCGCCTCGGTTGACTGACCAGCGGGCATCTCGTCATCGGTGGCAAACGAGCCGCCGCGGCGATCGGGTCGATGTCGAGCGGAGGTCGCGGTCAGCTGCGTCACGATCGGGCCGGGGCAGAGCACGGTGACGCCGGTGCCCTCCGGTGCGAGCTCCTCGCGGAGCGCGTCGCCGTAGCCGACGAGCGCGTGCTTGGTCGCGGTGTAGACACCGAGCGGGTAGCCGGGCATGTTCGGCCGTATGAGACCGGCCATGGACGAAGTGAACGCAATGTGCGTATCGCCCCCCGACGCGCGTAACCACGGCAGAAAGACCTCGACCGATCGCACCACGCTCATCACGTTGAGCTCGAAGAGCCATTGCCACTGCGCTTCGGTCGAATCGGACAACGGTGCGGCCAACACCACACCGACGTTGTTCGACAGGAGGTCGACCGATCCGAACGCAGCGACTGCGCACTGCGCGAGCGCGACGAGCGATTCGCGGTCGGTGGCGTCGACCTGCGCGCTGATCGCGGTCGCACCCGTCGCGCATATCGCGGCGGCAACACCTTCGGCGCCCGCTCCGTCAAGATCGGCCACCACCACCCGCATCGACGCACGGGCGCACGCTTCGGCGATGCTCGTGCCTATACCCCCGCTGCCCGCGCCGATCACCACCGCGGTGCGACCCGTGAGTCGTTCCATACCTGTTCGCTCCCTCGCGGCTCCCCGCTACTTGACCGTGTCAGCGCAAGCGCACGGGCATGGACTTCAAGGCGTTGTTGAGATTGCTGCGTGTACGTTTCGGTTCGCCGATGAGTTCGATATCGGAGAAGGTCGTCAGCAACTCCTCGAAGAACACGCGCGCCTCGAGGCGCGCCACATGCACGCCGAGACAGAAGTGCTCGGCGATGCCGAACGACAGATGCGGGTTCGGGCTGCGCGTGATGTCGAACCGCTGCGAGTCGGCGAACACGTCCTCGTCGCGATTGGCCGACGTGTAGTACATCGCCACCTTGTCACCGGCCTTGATCGTCGTTCCGCTGAGCACTGTGTCAGCGGTGGCGGTGCGACGGAAGTAGTGCAGAGGGTTCTCGTAACGCAGCATCTCCTCGACCGCTCCGGCGATGTAGGTGCGGTCAGCGCGCATCGCGAGGAGTTGCTCGGGATGGCGCAGGAGCAGCAACAAGCCTGAGGACAGCAGCGTGCGCGTCGTGTCGTTGCCCGCGGTAGCGAGTTGGACGAAGAAGCGGCCGAAGTCGAGATCGTCCATGAGCTTTCCGCCGAACTCGGTTTCGAGCAGCACCGTCGTGAGATCGGCGCGTGGCTCGGAGACTCGACGCGCTGCGGCGAATGCCATCGCGTACGTCACCATCTCGATCGCCGCGGTCGAGCCGGCGTCGCCGTAGCCCGGCCCCTCGGGGTTGATGTCGGGATCGGTGCCGCTCGTGATCATCTGCGCGAGGTGATGGATGCGCGACCAGTCGTCGCGGGGCAAGCCCATCAACACCCCGACCACCTGTGAGGGCAACGTGCTCGTGAGCCGCACGTAGTCGAGTTCGCCGTCGATCTTTGCCTCGACCATGATGGCGCGGCACACGTCGCGGATCTGGCCTTCGAGTCCGGCGATGACCTTGGCCTTGAAATGCGGTGCCAACGGTCGGCGATAGTCGAGGTGCCGCGGGGGATCCATCGCCAACAACTGCCCACGCATCATCTCGAGTTGCGGGGCCGGAAGCGTCTCGAGCACCACGCCGCCGGTCTCGGCCGAAAACAACAACGGGTTCTTCGCAACGTGCACGCAATCGGCGTGTTTGAGCACCGCCCAGTAGCCCGCCTGCCCGGGGATGTCCTGCCAGTACACGGGCTGTGTACGGCGGGTCTCGGTGAACCACGCGTGCGGCGGGCCGGCGACGTAGGTATCCGGGTCATAGAGATCGATTGTGGCGCTCACCAATACCCCCTCGTCGTCGCCCACCGTACCGCGTCGCACCAGCGGGCTACCGTGGCGCGCCATGGGCGAACCTGATCAACCAACCTCATCCGCGCGTTGGCAGGGGCCGCTCGCGGCCGGGCGCATCGCGTTCGTGTCGGGCGGCGCCGGTGCCATCGGTTCCCAGAACTGTTTCGCGCTGGCCGATCACGGCGCCGACATCGTGGTCGTCGATATCGACGCCAAACGCACCGCCGACACGGTGACGGCGATCGAGTCGCGCGGACGCCGCGCGCTCGGTCTCGTCGCGGACCTCACCGAAGCCGGCGCCGTGCGCAACGCTGTCGAGCGCGCTACGGAAGCGTTCGGTCGCATCGACATCTTGATCAACGCTCTGGGTGAGCACTACGGCCTTGCCGCTCCGTTCGAGGAGTCAACAGAGCAAGGGTGGGACCGGCTCTACCGCGTCAACCTGCTGCACGTGATGCAGGCCTGTCACGCCGTGTTGCCGGGCATGAAGGAGCGCGGCTGGGGTCGCATCGTGAACTTCTCGTCGGTCGAAGGTATTCGATCGATGCCGAACGCCGCGCCTTACACCGCGTACAAAGGGGCGCTTGATTCGTTCACCAAGAGTCTCGGTGTCGAAGTTGCCCGCCACGACATCCGCGTGAACTGCATCGCCGTCGACAAGACCCGCTCGCACCAAGTGAACTTCTACGACCTCGGCGACGAGTACGACCGGCACGTGCCGGTGTGGGTACCGGCCGGTCGCTACGGCGAGGGTGACGACGTTGCAGCGATCGTGCTGTTCTTGTCGAGCGAGATGAGTTCGTGGGTAGTTGGCCAAACCATTCCCGCGGACGGTGGCACGCTCGCGGCGGGTGGCTGGTATCGCACGCCCGTCAAATGGACGAACTCGCCGCTGCTGTTGCAGCACTTCGAAGACGACCCCGCGCTCAACGCGGCCCGGCCACGCGGCGTGCAGTAGCGCGATCAGCGTCCGCCGGTGGCGCCTGACGCTGCTGCGCCGGTCGCGCCCGAGGCTCCGTTGCCACGGCCGCCAAATCCGCCGCCTGCCCCTGCGAGGCCGGTACGCACGACAGTGGCCGTGATGGTTCCGTCGGCGGCCGTGTCACCTTGGACCACGACCGACTCGCCAACCGCAAGGTCGGCTGCAGCGCCCTGCTTGGTGACGCTCACTTGCGATTGCGCGTTGGTGATGACCTTCACGACCGTGCCTGCGCTCGTCGTGATGTAGATATTCGATCCGTCGACAAGCTTGACGGTGCCTGTGGTCGCGCCCGCGCCGCCAAACCCGCCACCGCCGGCGCCGGCTGGAAGCCCGCTTGCTCCGCTGACACCACCCGCCGCAGGGAGCCCGCCCGTCGCACCGCTCGCGAACCCGCCGCGTCCGCTGCGCCCACTGGCGCCGGTTGCCCCACCGAAGCCCCCCACGGCGGCAGCCGTTGTCGCGGAGGTTGTCGTTGGCGCGTTGTTTCGACCCAACCACGCACCGAGGCTGAAGGCGCCGACGAGGCCAACGAGGCCTAACAGCACAAACGTGGACGTGTTGGTTATCCGGCTCCGCGCGGTCACCGGGCGGCCGCCCTCGAGCTGATGCATCACGTCAGCGGTCAAACCACCCACCGGTTCAACGGTGATCGGCGGCGCGGTTGGCATCGGCGCGGTGGCCCGCGCGGTGAGGTTCTCCTGCGTCAGCGGACCCCAATCAAGCTCGTCGGCCATGATGCACGCTCCTACTCGTAGCGCAGCGCGTCTATGGGACGCAGCTGGGCAGCTCGATTGGCTGGGTAGATGCCGAAGAACAAACCGACGACCACGGCGACACCAAAGGCGAGAAACACCGAGTACGGCGCCACGACCGGCTTGACGTCGACGATGGTGAAACGGCTGCCGATGAGCCCCGCCGCGACACCGAGCAACCCGCCGAGCATGGTGAGCAGCACCGCCTCGGTGAGGAACTGACCAAGCACATCGCTGCGTCTCGCGCCGATCGCCTTGCGTATGCCGATCTCACGCGTGCGCTCGGTCACGGTGACCAACATGATGTTCATCACACCGATGCCACCGACCAGCAGACTGATCGCCGCAACCGCGCCGAGCAATACGGTGAACGTGCGGTTGTTCGCGTCCTGCGTTGCCAACAAGCTGGCTTGATTGAGCACCTGAAACGACGTCGTCGTCGAGCCCGCCTTGCGGCTGAGCAGGATCGCCAGCACCTCGCCCTGCGCGGAATCGGTGGCCTTGCGATTCTCGGCCTGCACGACCACTTGACTCACCGCCGAACCGTTTCCGGCGATGAGGTCGCGCACCGTGGTGAGCGGCGCGAGCACAAGGTTGTCCTGGTCCTGAATACCGTTCGTGCCCTTCGGCTTCAAGATCCCGATCACGGTGAGGTTTGCGTTCGCGAACTTGACCTGCTCGCCGATGAGCGAGCTGGCATCGGCGTCGGTGCCAAGCAGATTCTTTGCGACGCTGAGACCGATCACCGCCACTTTGGCGTGAGCGTCGACGTCTTGGTCCGTGAAACGCACGCCCGATTCGACCGTGTAGTCACGGATAGAGAACAGCGCTTCGGTCGTGCCCTGGAATTGCGACGGCGTGGTGTTCGCGCCGTTGTACACGGCCGTGATCGAGTTCGCGTTCACGATGGGCGCGACGAGCTTGACGCTCGGTGCGTCGTCCTTCTTCTGCAACGCGGCCACGTCGGCGTCCTCGATGCGAATGGCGCGGCTCTGTGTGCCACCGCGATTTCCGAAACCGAAACCGCCGGTCTGAATGGTGAGCGTGTTCGACCCGAGTGCCTCGAGGCGCTTGCGGCTCGCCGCAGCAGAACCGGCGCCAACGGCCACGAGCACGATCACCGATGCGACACCGATCATGATGCCGAGCATGGTGAGCGAGGAACGCAGCTTGTTGGCGATGATGCCGCTGAGCGCTATGCGCAAGCCTTCGATGTTCACGCGACGCGCTCCCCCGTCATCGGCGGTACGCCAACAACCGGCGCTTGACGCGTGTCGTCGAGAATCGACCCGTCGCGCAACCGCACGACGCGCTTCGCGTGGTCGGCCACCTCTCGCTCATGGGTGATCACGATGACCGTGCGGCCGAACTGGTTGAGCTGATCGAAGATCTGGAGCACCTCGGCAGTGGAGACGCTGTCAAGCGCGCCGGTGGGCTCGTCCGCGAGCACGATGGCCGGACTGGTCACAATGGCGCGCGCGATGGCAACACGCTGTTGCTGCCCGCCGGAGAGTTCGTTGGGATGATGCTGGACGCGATCGGCCAGACCAACCGCGGCCAGCGCGGCCAGCGCTCGTTCACGCCGCGCCGCGCGTTTCATGCCCGCGTACATAAGCGGCAACTCGACATTGGCAAGCGCGCTCGTACGCGGAATCAGGTTGAAGCTCTGGAAGACGAACCCGATACCACGGTTACGGATATCAGCCAGCTCCGAATCGCCAAGTACGTTCACATCGGCACCATCGAGGTAGTACTCGCCCTCGGTCGGCGCGTCGAGGCACCCAATGATGTTCATCAGCGTGCTCTTGCCACTACCGGACGCACCCATGATGGCCACGTAGTCGCCGCGCTCGACCTGAAGCGATACGCCGCGCAGGGCGTGCACCTGTATGTCGCCGATGCCATACACCTTCGTCGCGCCGCGGATGTCGATGACATGCGCAGCGTTACCCGAAAGGGCGGTCCCTAGCGGTTCGCGACCGTTCGTTGGCGCCATCGCTATCCGCCGGTGCGGGTGCGCGCGCCGGCGCCGCCCGCTGCTCCGGCGCCCGCGACGCCGACGCCCGGAATGCCGGTGGTGTTGTTGCCGGTCAGCGTTCCGCCAACGTTCGACGTCGTGTTCTGCGCCGTGCTGACCTTGGTCCGGACCGTGACGACGACGTCACCCTCGTTCAGGCCGCTTTGCACTTCGAGCGCCGTGTCACCGCGGAGACCGATAACAATCTGGCGAACCTCGGTCTTCTTCGGGTCCTTGCCGAGCTCGAAGTTCACGGTGGCGTTCGTACCACGCGAGGTCACACTCGATGTCGGAAGGAACAGCACGTCGGCGCGATTGTC
>JAYUFA010000357.1:0-12060 GCA_043738925.1 Actinomycetota bacterium | reverse complement strand
ATTCCGTCGCTGCCCCTCGACGGCGGGTAGTGATCGGCCGGGTGCCGTTCGAGCGCCTGCTCGACGGCGGCGCGCTCGACCACGCACAGCGGGTACTGCGATGACCGAGCCACACCAAACCGCTCAGGCGAGCGGCGTCGCCTCGATGGCCGCGAGCCGATCCATCGCCTCAGCGAACGTCGACTCCAACCACGCACCCGGATCGTGACCCACCGCGCCGGTGACGAGCGTCGACACGCCCACCGCCGCGAACTCCTCCGCGCCGCGGACGACATCGTCGACGCTCGCGTCAGGCGCGAGGTCGCGATACATCGCCGTCACCTCGATCTCGTTCGGGTCGCGGCCAACAGCGTCACAATGCCGTCGCAGAACGTCAACCTTGTGCGCGACCTCAGCCGGCCCACCGAAGATGTTGCACGCGTCGGCATACTGCGCAACGAGGCGAAGAGTCTTGCGTTCCCCGCCACCCCCGATGAGGATCCGCGGGCGCGGCACACTCACCGGCATCGGGCTACAAAGTGTCTCATCGAGTTGGTAGTGCCGACCGCTATAGCCACCGTTGTCGTCGCTCCACATCTGCAGACAGATCTGAATCGCTTCCTCGAGACGCTCGAAGCGCTCGGCGACCGGCGGGAACGGCACACCCAACCCGTTGTGCTCGCGCTCATACCACGCGGCGCCGATGCCGAGCTCGGCCCGCCCACCGGAGAGCACGTCGAGCGTGGTCACCGTCTTGGCCAACAGCGCAGGATGGCGATAGGTCACGCCAGTGACAAGCAAACGCAGACGGAGTCGTTTCGTGCTGCCCGCGACAAACCCGAGGGCCGTATAGCCCTCCAACATCGGGTCAGTGGCCGGGGCCATCCAGTCCATCTGGAAGAAATGGTCCATGAACGACAACGTTCGAACACCGAGGCCCTCCGCCCGCGCCGCGAGCGCCGCGACGCCCGAGCCGATACCAGCCGGTGACCCAGCCCAATCAAAACGCGAAACGTGAAGGTCGAGATACATCAGGCCGTTCTACCGCCACGACCCAACGATCCAACGCGGGCACGACGAGAGCGAATGGCTTCGTCGCTGATCCCGAACCGGCTCGTCTGCGAGAACATCCCCGGCGTTTTGCCGCCTCGTTCAGTAGAGGTAGATGTCGACGATGAGCGCGACGATTCCAATTGGGGCGGCGAGTTTGAGGACCCTGCCTGCGGGCTCGGTGCGGAGCAGCAGGCCGAGGACGACCGACGCGACCGCGAAGGCGAACACGCCGGAACCGGTGTCTTGCCAGCTGATCGGGAACGCTTTGAATGGAACGTCGACGAAGAATTCTGCGCCTTTGACTCGGTGCAGGATCGCGTTCCATGCGACCGGGCCGACGAATGCGGATGCGAGCGACGCGCCGATGACCAGTGCACGACGTTCGCGTGTGATGACGAGCAGCGCCGCGGTGAACATCACGGTGAGTGCTGCGCCGCCGAAGAGGGCCGGCGATGACCGAGAAGACGTTCCAAAACGTGCGGCTCGCCCGTCCA
Source organism: Actinomycetota bacterium (assembly GCA_043738925.1). Classification (GTDB taxonomy): domain Bacteria; phylum Actinomycetota; class Acidimicrobiia; order Acidimicrobiales; family WLNW01; genus WLNW01. The sequence continues at coordinate 10,534 of JAYUFA010000357.1, read as the reverse complement.
CGCTTCCTCGATCGCCTCACGGGGAATACGCCGCGCCGCGTACCGCAACACCAACGCGACGACGACCACGTCATCAAGCGGACCGATCACCGGAAGGAACTCCGGAATCAAATCGATCGGCGACACCACATACAACCCCGCGAACGCGACCGCCGCCTTCACCCGACGAGGCACCCTCGGATCGCGACGCAGGCGCCGCGCCGTCGCGGCGCACGCCGGTAACACACTGGCCAGATCCTTGAGCACGCCGGGCGGGAGCCGACGCGCCAGAACAACAAGCACAGCCCAACTGGCAACCCAGAACGCGGCCCCAAACAACACCCATCGGATCCAACCCATCGAACAAATCGTAGGACACCGAAGCACGCATGAACGCCAGATGACGCACACCGTCGCCGCCGTGTCCACGGTTGCCGCGCTCACTCATCTGCCGCCCGCAGTTGACGACCGGCCCTGCCCCCAACGAGATCATTCAGACCCCGCGCACGATCCGGACCACGCCATATCACCCGCCACAGCGGACCAGACGACGGTGAGAGCCGAGGGCCGTCGGCGCCCGATCGGTTCGTGTTGCGCGCCGTGCGTCTTGTCGGTGTTCGTACGTGTTGCTCACGTGGTTCTTGCGTGAACGGGGGCTGGGTCTCACGTCGGGGGTTCATCGTGATGTGTGTGGCAACGACGCCACACCAACCCAAGGAGTCCCCCCATGAGATTCAAGAAGATCCTCGCTACTGGCCTGATGGCTGCTTCCATCGGCGGCGGGTCGATCGCGGTCGCCGCGCTCGCACCCTTTGGTGCTGCGTCTGCGCAATCGACGACGACCACCCCAACCACGGCGACCAGCACGACCGCGACGACCGCGACGGTGTCGACGGCGAAATCGAACGAGGACGCGACCCACGAAGCCGGCGAGACCGCCGCGCACGAAGCGGCCGAAGACGCTGGCCTGGGCCATGGTCGTGGTGGCGGATTCAACGAGGACGCCACGCACGAAGCGACCGAGACCACCGCGCAAGAAGCCGCCGAAGACGCAGCCAAAGCCGCCGCGTCGAGCACGTCGAGCACTGCCACCCCCGCCACGTCGGCGACGGCCGCTGGCTGAACACACAACGCAACATCGCATGTCCACGCGGTCAACGGTGACAGCCGCCGACCACCCCGATCAACGGGTGGCGGCGGCTTCGCGCCAACCCGGACGTCGTAGCGACTTCGATTGCCGTCAGCGAGCTTCCGTCGTGCGTTGCTGTTTGTGATACGAACGCGCGATGAGTTCAGCCCTCGGCCAGCGTCGAACCTGAACATGGACGCAAGGAACCTCGCCGATCTGTACGGCACCCCGCTCATCGAGTGGAACACCGTGTGTGGCCGCCTCGACAAAGGCATCGACCAGGCACCTGGCGCCGGTGGCCCCGATCGGCACACCTGTTGGCTAGCGACGATCGACACCGATGGCCGACCTCACGTGACGGGCATCGGCGCACTCTGGTCTGACCGCGCGTTCTGGTTCGAGACCGGACGCATGTCGCGCAAAGGCCGAAACATCGAACGCGATCCGCGCTGCACACTGAGCGTGGCGACGTCGGATTTCGATCTCGTCGTCGAGGGCCACGCCGAGCTCGTCACCGATCCCGACACCGTCGCCGCACTCGCTGCGCAATGGGCCGCCGGCGGCTGGCCGGCCGAGGTCGACGAGACTGGCATCGCGCTGACGGCGCCGTTCAGTGCACCATCAGCTGGCCCGCCGCCGTGGCACATCTACCGGATCGAGATAAGCATCGCGACCGCGATCTTGACCGTGGAACCGGGCGGCGCAACGCGCTGGCGCTTCTGATCCCCGGTACCCCGATCTGAAACCGGCCGCCTGTAGCCGCCCCGACGCAGCGAACAATCCGCGCAAAACGTGATGGGTGTTCGACGCGGCCGGCTGGCGTTCGGTACCACACACGGCGCGAGACGCCGCGACGGCTCAGATCGCGTTGAGGCGTCCGAAACGATCCTCAACGACGAGACGCGCGCCCGCTGTGAGGTCTCACAGAAACGTCGCTCGTCGGTTGCCGGGACTGGAATTGGACTGGCACCGCTGGCGCACCCGCCGTTGGTCCCGGCCTACAACCGGTGACGCGGTCGCGCTGGCGGTCAGGTTCGGGTCAGCCGCAACACCCGACGCTTACGGTGCGTCGATGGCATCGGCCACGTATACAACGATGACCGCGAGCAGCGAATCGCCGGCACGTAGACGGGACGATTCGCCGGCCGCCGAAACAGCTCGTTGAGGGTCTCGTTGAGGATCGTGTTGAGTCACAGCAGCTGTGGTTGCACCTCAACGAGTCGTTCAACATCCGGCACGCTGTAGTCACCCACGTGCAGGGCGCGTAGGTGCGCGGTGTTCACGACGTCGACGTGGCGCACGTGTTGAGCACGCGGCGGACACGCCCGTTCCGCGGGGTGACCAACGAGCAGAACGACCGCGTGTTCAGACCTCAACAACAGATCACTCACGACCGTCGCGTCGCCTCGGCCGCGACTCGCGTCTTCTCTGCGGTCGCCGATTGATGCACCGATCGATGTCACATCCGCTGGCGGCGGTGCGGTCGAGCGTCGATCGTGATGCGGCTACACGATCGATCGTCGCTGTGAACGCGACGCGACACACCAATCCGGACCGCACGCACCGCGTCGTACCCCAATCGTTGGCGTGTTTAGGCCTGACAACGCACCTGCCGTGTGGCTGTTTAGGCCTTTGTTCAGGCCTGAACGCGACATTCCTTGTCGCGCGCGGCGTTTCGGTCGCGCCTTTCGTAGACGCGACACCCGCGTCGCAACCAAAGGAGACATTCGGATGGATCGTTTGACGTACACGGTGACCGAAGCCGCAGCACTGCTCGGCGTCTCAAGGACGACGGCGTATGAGTGCGTGCGCCGCGGGGAGATCCCGTCGCTGACGCTCGGCCGGCGCGTGGTGATCAGCCGGGTCGCGTTGGAACGCATGCTCGACGGCAGCGCGCTCGACCACGCAGACACAGCACGATGAACGCGCCGCGATCACAACACCCCGTCTCGCACCACGCGTCTGCTGCTCGACGAGTCCGCTGCACCGCAACGATGCGGTCTCGTTCGTTTGACATGTCCCGCAGCGAATTGACAATGGCAGACGGGTGCACGGGCGTCGTGGTGGGGTCGCGGTGACGGTTCGTGTCACGACGTTGAAAGGCCCTACCGCCGGCGTCTACTACGTCGACGGGTTGCCGAAATATTACTTGGACGCCGAGGGCGAGCCGCCAGGTGTGTGGCACGGCCACGGCGCCGCACAGCTCGGTTTGGACGCCGCGTTGGTCGACGGCGACTTCTTGGCCGTGATGGCTGGCACCAACCCGCATACCGGCACGCTGTTGGGCCGCGAATACGAAGAGCGGTCAGTGCGCGGCTTCGACGTCACCGCATCGGCGCCGAAGTCGGTGTCGGTGTTGTGGGCGCTCGGCGATGAGCATGTTCGCGGTGAGGTGGTCGCCGCGCATGACGCGGCGGTCGCGGCGATGATCGTCTGGATCGAATCGCATGCCCACACCAGATATCGCATCGCCGGCCAAGTCGCTGTTGTCGACGCTGAAGGGATCGTGGCGGGGGTGTTTCGTCAGCACACCAGCCGTGCCCTCGACCCGCAGTTGCATTCGCATGTGGTGATCGCGAATCGGGTGTTGTCCGACGACGGCCGTTGGCTTGCGTTGGACGCACGGACATTGAAGTTGGATCAGCGGAGCCTGTCGGCGATCTATCACGTCGGGCTCCGCGCCGAGCTCACCTCACGCCTCGGCGTGCGCTGGAACGTGCCGGTGAACGCGATCGGGGAGATCGACGGTGTCCCCGACCGGGTGTTGCGCGAGTTCTCGTCGCGCACTGTCGACGTCGCAGACCGTGTCGACACCAAACTCGCTCGCTTCGAAACAACGATGGGCCGCAAGCCCACAGCGCGTGAGCGGTGGCGGCTCGAACGCGAAGCGGTCGTCGACAGCCGGCCCAGCAAACCTGCAGCGGTCGACGCCGCCAGCCTGCACGCGAGGTGGGCGAAACAGGCGGCACGCCTCGGTATCGAACCGGAACGGTTGATCCGCGATGTGACACGCCGTGTTGAGTCGGTCGAGCTCACAGCAGGAACTATGAGTCACATGACGGTTGACGCGCTCTCGGCGTTGGAGGCGAAGCAGTCGTCGTGGCGGCCCGCGGAGATCGTCCGCGAACTCGCCGCCGCCACCCCCACCACGATCGGTCACGGCGCGGCGGTGTTGGTGCCGTTCCTCGACCAACTCGCCGCCGACGCCGAGCAAGCGTTGATGCTCGACATCTCCGGGCCGATCCCTGACGGTGTCCGATTGCGGCGCGACGGGCGGCCGGTCACCGAATCCGCCGCCGACCGCGCGCTGACCACCGAAGGAATCCTCCAGCAGGAAGAAACGATCCTCGCCTGGGCCGAGCAACGGCTCACCCAGCGCGGAATCTTGCGGCCCGAAGCTGTCGCTCGGAGCCGCATCGAACTCTCGCGCGGGCAGGCCGAGTGCGCAACAGCGGTCGCCGGCACCGCGGCGTTGGTGCTCGTCGTCGGCCCGGCCGGGAGCGGGAAGACGACGGCGCTGCGACCAGCGATCGAACAACTCGAAGCCGACCACCGCACCGTGTTCGGCGTCGCCCCCTCCGCGGTCGCCGCCGACGTCCTGCAAACCGAAACCGGCGTCAACGCCGACACCGTCGACAAACTCTTGATCGAACACACCTTGATGCGTGGGCCGCTGCCGCGGTTCGCGCTGGCGGCCGGTGCGACGGTCATCGTGGACGAGGCCGCCATGATGTCCACACCCAAACTCGCCGAACTCGCCGCCTTGGCCGACGCGAAACAGTGGCGGGTCGTGTTGGTCGGTGACCCGAGACAGTTCTCCGCCGTCGGCCGAGGCGGCATGTACACCATGCTCACCGAAACCAACCCGGACACGGTGATCGAGCTCGACACCGTCCACCGGTTCGAGCACGCATGGGAACGCGACGCCTCACTACGGCTACGCCGCGGCGACGTTGATGTGCTCGACGTCTACGAAACCCACGGCCGTATACACAGCGTCGAACGCGGCGACGCCGCCAAGGCGATTCTCGACGCCTGGCAACACGTCCGACACAACGGCGAGAGCGTCGCGTTGCTGGCCACGAGCAACGACACCGTCCAACAACTCAACACCCTCGCGCAACGCCGACGCATCACCGCCGGAGAACTCGACCAAGCACGTCACGTCACCGCCGGCGTCTACCGCGTCCATGTCGGCGACCGGATCGTGACGCGCCGCAACGACCGCGACCTGCAAACCGACCGTGGCCTCACCGTACACAACCGCGACGAATGGACCGTCACCAAACTCCACCGCAGTGGTGCGGTCACCGCCACCGGAAACAACGGCACCATCCGGCTCCCCGCCGGATACGTCAACGACGACGTCGAACTCGGATACGCGCAAACCAGTCACGCCGCCCAAGGCCGCACCGTCGACCACTCGCTGCTACTCATCGACGGGCCCACCGATCAGCGCGGCGTCTACGTCCCCATGACCCGCGGCCGGACCACCAACCACGTCTACGTCACCATCGACGAGAACCACACCGCACGCGACACCCTCGAAACCGCGCTCTCACAAGACTGGATCGACCGCCCCGCACACCTACGACGCAGCGAACTCAACCCGCCGCCCGACATGGTGGCCGGACGCGAGCGTGAGCCGTTGGCGTCTGATGACATCCGTCGGCTCCTCGAAACCGAACACGAACTCTCCCGGCGCATCGACGCTCACGACGCCGCCGCACGGCGCGTCCCCGCGACGATCACGGCCGCGGAACAAGCGCACCGCGACGCCATCAACCGCTACAACCGCTTCGTCAACGACCGCGACCAAGCCCAAGCAACACTTGACCGTTACGACCGGGTCTTTCACCGCCGCGACCACACCACCCACATCGCCACCGCGAAACGAGACCGCAGCATCGCCGAATCACACCTCGGTCATCTACGAACCGCGATCGATGACCGCGCCCGCGACATCGACGACGCCGTCCGACACGCCCGCGAAATCGAACACGAAGGCCGGCGACGGCCCCAATGGCAAAGCGAAATCGACGCCGCGCGTACAGCGATACGTGTCGATCTCGAAGCCCGCGAACAAAAAGCTGTACACATGCCGTCACTGCACGCCCTCGCCGAACTCGAACCCCGACCCCGCGACCCCCACCGCGCAAAACTGTGGAACCAGATCGCCGCGCGAATCGACCAACACCACACCGCCTACCCGCACTACCGACCCGACCGCGAAAACCGCGAACCGAGTGCGTACAAACGCAGCCACGACAACACGCAGGCCTGGACCGCGATACTCGACAAAGCCCTGCACCCCGAACACGAAATCGAACAACAACACCAACACGCCCAACAACACCAACACGAACGAACACACGACCACGGAATCGAAATGTGACTCACCGCTCACGCAGCGGGTTGGCGTATCGGCCGAGCGTCGCGACGATTCAGGAGGCCGGGCGTTCCGCTGCGACGGCCTCGTCGAACAATCGGCCGAGCACGCCAGCGGCCTGGCGGTCGGCCTCGGGCAAGAAGTGCGAGTACACGTTCAACGTCGTGGCCGCGTTGCGGTGTCCGAGCCGCCCGGCGACCGTGCGAACATCGACTCCCGCGGCGAGCATCTGCGTCGCCACGTAGTGGCGGAGATCGTGAAGCCGAACGCCTTCGATACCGGCGCGCCGACATAGGCGCGCGAACGCGCGCGTGGTCGAGTCTGGTCGCCACGGTGCGGAGCCATCGAGCACGTGCGAGAACACGTAGGCGTCGTCACGTACGAGCGCCTCGGCATGCGCCACGCGCTGATCCCACACGACCCGGTAAGCGCGGAAGAAGCCGAGCGAAGTCGGGTCGAGTGACACTCGCCGCGCCGAGTGAGTCTTCGTGTCCTTCATCACAAGACCGTCGGGACCGCTCACCAACCCGCGGCCGATGGAGACCGACCCAACACCGAGATCGATGTCGAGCCATCGCAACGCCACGAGTTCGCTCCGTCGCGCGCCCGTAGCTGCCGCGAGCACCACGAACATCGCGAGGTCGGGATCCGACTCGTTCGCGAGCGCGAACAATCGGGCGATGTCACGAGGCGCCGGCGGTGTGATGTCGGGCGTCAGCACCCGAGGCGGTGATGCGCTCGCGGCAGGGTTGACGCTCAGCCATCCCCAGCGCACTCCTTGCGTCAATGACCGGCGCAGGATTCCGTGAATGCGGCGGACGGTCGCGGGCGACAACGCCTTGCCGGACTTGCCGCCGCGAGCGCAGAGCTCTCGATAGAAGCGGTCGAGATCGGCCGTGTGCAACTTCGTCAGACGGGTCGACCCGAGCGCAGGCAACAGGTAGCGGTCGATAACGCCGCGAGTCTCGAGGACCGTCTTCGGCGAGAAATCCCCCCGGGCGTGCTCGAACCAACGCTCAAGCAGTTCGCCGACCAACACGCCTGCCGTGGCCAGGACACCTCGTTCAGCTTCCGCGACAAACGCGGCGAGGGCGCGCTCGGCCTCGCGCTTGGTGCCCTTCATCGTGCGGGTGGCGTACAGCCTCTTGCCGTCGAGTGGATCGCGCCCAAGAAAGGCGCGCAGCTCCCACGACGCACCGCGCTTGCGCACATGACCAGCCACCGCTGCCACCTCCTGCGAGTAGCAGCAGAGTAGCAATCGGTCCGCCTGATCGGTTGGCACTTTCGCAAAAGTGTCTCTGACCTGGCTTTATGTGAGTACCCCGTACGGGATTCGAACCCGTGCCGCCACCTTGAGAGGGTGGTGTCCTAGGCCACTAGACGAACGGGGCTAGTGAGACGATGTTGACGAGCCACCGGGCGGGCCGGCAGACCGTATTGCTCGGGGGGGAGGACTCGAACCCCCAAACGCTGGACCAGAACCAGCCGTGTTGCCAATTACACCACCCCCGAAGGGCGGACGACATCGTACCCGACGAGGCACCGATCGCACACGGATAATGGCACTCGACCGAGCGGTCGATTCCCGCGCGTGACGCCGACCCGACGTCCGATCGTCGCCCGCAGTGCCCGCGCTACGCCGAAGGTCCGGGCGCCAGCAGCGCCACAGCGGCGCGGAGGCGGGCCAGACAGCGATCACGACCAAGCAGCGCCATCGATTCGTACAGCGGCGGCCCGACGCTTCGGCCAGTGATCGCAACACGCACCGGGGCCTGTGCTTTCGATGGCTTGAGGCCGTGATGTTCGCCGATGCTCTCGGCCACGGCCTTGAGCGACTCCGCCGTCCACGCGCACGTTTCGTACGCGACGATGACACCGTCGAGAATCTCGGCGGCGGGCGCCTTCATCGCCTTGGCCCACGACGCATCGTCGATGACAGGCTCGTCAAGGAAGAGAAATTCGACCATGTCGCGCACTTCGTCGAGTCGCTTCACGCGCTCCTGCACGAGCGGTGCGATCGAGCGGAAGACGGCCGTGCCGCTCCACGCAACATCGAGCCACGGTGCCGTGCGCTCGATGAACTCGTCGACCGGCAACGCGCGGATGTAGTCACCATTGATCGCCGTGAGTTTCTGCACATCGAAATACGCTGGCGACGAGTTGACGTTCTCGAGGCGGAAGTCGTCCATGATGCGCGACCACGGAACCACTTCGTCGTCGCCCGATGGTGACCATCCGAGCAGCATCAAGAAATTGCGCATCGCCTCCGGCAGAAAACCTTGATCGCGATACATCTCCAAAGCGACCGGATCGCGGCGCTTGGACAGCTTCTGGCGCTTCTCGTTCACGAGCAACGGCACGTGTGCGAACACCGGCAACGGGCCACCGTCGAGCGCTTGCCAAAGCAGTTGCGCCTTCGGCGTGTTCGAAAGATGCTCCTCGGCGCGCACGACGTGTGTGATTCCCATGTCGATGTCGTCGACGACATTGGCCAGCAAGAACATCGGCGCACCGTTGCCGCGGAGGATGATGAAGTCCTCGATGTGGTCGTTCGGGAACTCGGGGTTACCGCGGATCACATCGGTAACGACCGTGACACCGACATCGGGCGTGCGGAACCGCAACGCGTGGCCAGGCACGGCGGCGAGGTCGCGCGCGCGGCAGTAACCGTCGTAGCCGGCGTGCTCGGATCCGGCGCGTGCCTTGACGTCGTCGCGTGTGCAGTCGCAGTAGTACGCACGCCCCGCGGCGAAGAGCTTCGCCGCGGCTGCGGTGTGCTTCGCAGCGTTGTGCGACTGGAACAACGGCCCCTCGTCCCACGCGGGTGCATCGAGCCCGGAGAAGAGCCAATGCATCGCGCTCTGAATACCTTCGATCCATTCCGGCTTGTTGCGTTCGGCATCGGTGTCTTCGATGCGCAACACGAAAACGCCCTGGTGCTGGCGAGCGAAGATCCAGTTGTAGAGCGCCGTCTTCGCACCACCGACATGGAAGTAGCCGGTGGGCGACGGCGCGAACCGCACGCGGACAGGACGATCGATCACGCCGTGAGGCTACAAGCCGCTGCGCGTGACCCTCGCACGACGATGGCTCGTCGCGCTACTGGCCGAGCAGCGTGCGCCAGTCCTCGGCTGCAGCGACCGCGTCGGGGGTGAGGCGCAACGTGGCCTCGGGAACCGAGTTCGCCAACTGCCGCGCCTCGCGGTAGTGATGCGGGTTGGCCACCTCGGCGAACATCGGCTTTCGGAACGCTACGAGATCGGCTGGGGGCGATGGCGCACCGAAACCGAACACCGACAGCGCCAGGCGAATATCGGGCATCATCGGCGCCCGGCCATACAGCGACGCCCGACGCATGGCCACGCCAAGGCAGCCGGCGATCGCGTCGTCCTCGTGCTCGTCGGCTTGTAGATGCAGCGTGCCCCGCAAGCTGTTGGCCAGCTTGAGCGCATAGCCCTGATCGGGGCCTTGCGAACCGAAGGTGTTCCCCTCGGGCTGGCCTTGGTCGACAGCTTCGCCAACCCGGTCGGCGCGCCACGAGCCGAGGCGCCGCGGCGGCGACGAGTACGCCTTCGACGCGCCAGGTCGAACGGGAACGAAATCGGGTGCTGCCATCTGGCCATCGTACGTCGCTCGCGTGCGCGACTCGGCGCTCAACCGGCCTCTACGCTGCACGCCGACGACGTCACATCCGACGAAACGCCCGAGGTCCCGTGTTCCGACGCCGATTAGCCGTACTGGTCGCGACGGTTTTCGTGACCGTCACGGCCACCGCGACACCCGCGTGGGCCCACGGCGGTGGACCAACCACGCTCCCGCTGCCGTTGGGGCAGATCCTCTACGGCGCGTTCTTCGTCCTGGTCATCTCGTTTCTCCTCCTGCGCACGTCGTGGCCGACTGCGCGGTTGGGACACACGGCCATCGGACGTCCGCTTGGTGTGGCGATCGCGCGAGTCGTCGCCGTGCTGGCCGTGCTGGTGCGAACGCTCGGCTTGGTGCTGTTCGCGGTCACGATCAGCGCTGCATGGGTGGGCGAC
>JAYUFA010000356.1:0-1701 GCA_043738925.1 Actinomycetota bacterium | reverse complement strand
GTTCCCTCCGATGCACGAGTGCTTCGAGCCACTGTGGTCCGCTGCTGAAGACCTCGGCATGATCGCGTTCGTTCACGCCGGCCACAACCCGGCGTCGTTCGACCCGGCGTGGGCCAACTACGACGACGGCATGGTGCTGCGACAACTCGGCGCGTGCCAGGCCGGCCAGTCGGCGCAGCTCATGATCAACGGCATGGTGTTCGGCGGCGTGTTCGACCGCCATCCGAATCTCACACTCGTGTTCGCCGAGCTCGGCATCCACTGGTTCGCCGGCACCGTGCACCATCTGGAGTCGCGTGGACCGTCGATACCGGAGTCCGCGGTCTACATGGGTCGCTACCCGTTCGAGCTGACGCCAACGGAGTTCGTCCGTCGCAACATACGCATCACGCCGCTGCCGCGTGCGCACCAATCACCGGTACGTCTGCTCGAGGAGTTCCCCGAGTGCGTGGTCTTCTCCTCTGACTACGCGCATCATGAGAGCAATCCCGAGCCCACCACCCACTACGACGCGCTGCTGGCGGAACTCGCGGCGTCAGTTCGTGAATCGTTCCTCGGCGGGAACCTCGCCGGCTGCTACGCCCGAATGGGTGACCCACTTGCCCAACGCACCAACGTCGACAGGACCAATTGATGTCACAGAACACATGTGCAGGACTCGTCGCGCTCGTCACTGGCGCGAGCCAAGGCGGCACAGGCACCGCGATCGCGATCCGTCTCGCGGCCGAAGGCGCGAAGGTCGCAGTGACCGCGCGCACCGTCGATGGGCTCGAAGAAACACGCCGGCGCATCGAGGCCATCGGCGGGACGTGCGTCGTGCTCCCGGCCGACCTCGCCAATCCGGCGGGTGGCCGCGCCGAGCTCGTTGCACGCACCGAGGCCGAGCTCGGCCCGGTCGACATCTTGGTCAACAACGCTGCCATGAACGGCTACTACCCGTTTGACCAGACCCGTCCCCAGGACCTCGAACGCTGCCTGCAGGTCAACCTGTGGGCACCGTGGGAGCTGATGACGCAGGTGGTGTCGGGCATGCGGCAGCGACGCCGCGGTTGGATCCTCAACCTCACCTCGTTCGCCGCCGAGCTGCCGCCTGGTCCACCGTTCCCCACGAACAAGCCGGCCACGGGCGGCTTTCAGTACGGCGCGTCGAAGGCTGCGCTCAACCGGTTGACGGTGGCGGCGGCGAGCGAATGCGTGAACGACGGGATCGCCGTCAACGCGCTGACCCCGCAGGCCGCGATCGCGACACCGAACCTCGTGGCTGCCGGGTGGATCGACGAGACGATGTTCGAACCGCTTGAAACGATGGCCGAAGCGGCGCTCGCGCTCTGTTCGGGCTCGCCAGATTTGCTCACCGGCCGCATCGCGTTCAGCTTGCAGTTGCTGGCCGAGCTGCGGCGACCCGTGCGTGACCTTCACGGCGAGGAACTGGTCGACGGCTGGAAGCCCGACGACCTGGCGCCGATCATCGCGCGTCAAGAAGCAAAGCTCGCCGCGCAGGGTTGGCCCGACGCGTATTCGTTCGGTCGCGTCCACAGCCCGCGGCCGTGATGCATCAACGGCGCAGGACGCGCGAGCGCGGACGGGGTCGCGCTGACGGCGTAGCGTCAGCACGGGGCGGACGACGCCTCGCGTCGACGGAGGCGAGATGAGACTGCACGGCAAGGTCGCGATCATCACGGGGAGCGGTTCGGGGTTCGG
>JAYUFA010000355.1:0-12089 GCA_043738925.1 Actinomycetota bacterium | reverse complement strand
CGGCGCATACCTATGTGCACAGGTGGAGCGAGGGCGATCTGGTGATGTGGGACAACCACGCGGTGCAGCACGCCCGTGCTGCGCTCGACGCCGGCGTGGCGCGTACCTTGCGGCGAGTGTGTATCGGCGCGACGCAGGACTTGTCGCTCTTCGCCAGTGGCATTGCGACTACTATGTCAAATGGGGCGACCGCATGATGCTCCGTCGGAGAGACCACTTCAGAGAACGGACGACACGATGGCGAAGGTGATCCCACCGAGCGTCGATCAGGACGACGAATACTTCTGGGAAGGCGTGCAGCGCGATCAGCTGCTCTTGCAGCGCTGCGGCGCGTGTGACACGTTGCGCCACCCGCCGGTGCCGATGTGCGGCGAGTGCCATTCGACCGAGACCACAACTCTGGCGTCGAAAGGTGAGGGAAGCATCCACAGTTGGATCGTTTCACGGCATCCGAGCGAGCCCGATGACGACACGCGCGTCGTGATTTTGGTCGAGCTTGATGAGGGCCTTCGGTTCGTATCGAACCTGATTGACATCGACGTGGCCGACGTGCGCAACGAGATGCGCGTCGAACTGTGCTTCCGCACCATCGATGGTGTGAAGTTGCCGCAGTTCCGTCCGGTGGGGCGCTGACATGGGTACCTCCGACACCGCAATCATCGCCGGCATCGGCCAAACCGAGTTCTCGAAGAACTCGGGCCGCAGTGAGCTACAACTCGCGGCCGAGGCCGGCATCGCGGCAATACGCGACGCGGGCATGACGCCGGCCGACATCGACGGCTTGGTCACGTTCGTGCAGGACACCAATGACGAATTGTTGCTCGCGCGCTGTCTCGGCATCCCCGAGTTGCGGTACTGGTCGCGCACACCGCACGGCGGCGCGGGCGCGCACACGACGGTGCAACACGCGTCGTTGGCCGTGCGCGGTGGCGCGGCCAAAGCAGTGCTGGTGTATCGCGCGTTCAACGAACGGTCCGGGCGGCGTTTCGGCCAACCGAATCAGCGCGTCACGCCACCCGGTTGGAACTGGTACCTGCCGTTTGGCCTCGATGTGCCTGCCAAGACCTATTCGCTCGCGTTCCAGCGATACATGTACCGCTTCGGGCTCACGAATGAGGACTTCGGTCACTACAGCGTGGTGGCGCGCAAACACGCCGCCAACAACCCGAACGCGTGGTTCTACCAACGGCCGATCACTATCGACGACCACCAGAATTCGCGTTGGATCGTCGAGCCGATCCTGCGCTTGCTCGATTGTTGCCAAGAGAGTGACGGCGGTGTCGCCATGGTGGTCACGAGCGCCGATCGAGCGAAGGATTTGCCCAACCCGGCTGCCACGATCGCCGCGGTCGCCGACGGTCATGTGCGCGACGGCAACGTGGTGTTCAACTATTACCACGGTGACCTTGGCGAGTTCCCCGAGGCGAAGCTCATGGCGAAACAGTTATACGAGAAGTCGGGTTTGACACCCGACGACATGGATGCGGCCATGTTGTACGAGAACTTCAGCCCCGTCGTGTTTCTCCAACTCGAGGCGATGGGTTTCTGCGGTCCGGGCGAGGCGAGCGACTTCATCAAGGAAGGCAACATTGAGATCGGCGGCAAGATCCCGGTCAATACCCACGGCGGCCTGTTGGGTGAGGCATACATCCACGGCGTCAACAACATTCTCGAAGGCGTACGCCAGATCCGTGGAACGTCGGTGAACCAGGTGCCGAACGCCGAGCACGTCATGGTGGCCGGTGGTCGCAGCGGTTTGATCTTGAGCCCGGCGTGAGCGACGTAGCGAGCGGCATGAGCGACGAAGCGGGCGCGGCGCGTCGCACGCAGAACGAGGCCCGAGTACGCACGATGCTCGCTGCGTTCTCGGCGGGCAATCCCGATGGTCAGCTGGCGCATTGTGCGGACGACATTGTGTACGAAGCGCCGTACTACGCAGAGATGGGGGTCAAGCGTGGCAAGGCCGAGTTGGCCGCGATGATGGGCGCGGTCGAAGAGCGCTTCACGTCGATTTTGTATGAGGTCACGGCGTTCATTCCGGCGCTCGACCCTGACCTGATCATCGCCGAGGTTCGCGGCGATCACGCGGTGAAGGACTCCGACCGTCGCTACCAGAACCACTATCTGATGTTGATGCAGTTTCAAGATGACAAGGTCGTGCACTGGCGCGAGTTCTCGAATCCGTTGGAGTATCGCCGCGCAGTGATGGGGCAGTAGTGGTCGTCGTTTGTCTCCATCTCGACATCGACGTACGCGACGTGGCGCCCGCAGGCGTGCACAAGATGGTCGCCAGTGTTTTCATGTCCGACGGTCTCGACCCGTCGGCGACGACCGTGGTGCTCACGTGTCTCCCCGGTGGTGGCATGTCGCGGCGCTACTTCGACCTGCAGCCCGAACGACCGATCGTCGATCCCGTCGACGATGACCGCGGCGCCGCGCACGACCTTGCCACGTATTCGATGGCCTGGTACCTCGCGGCGCAAGGCATCATCGTCGTGCTGCTCGATCATCCGGCCGTTGGTGACAGCGATGTGCCCGACGATCCGTACGTGCTCACCCCACAGGTGGTCGCGCTGCTCGACGCGCATGTCACGGGCGAGATCGTCGACGGGCTACGCGCCGGCAAGCTGGATGGCCGGGCGCCGTTCACCGATCTGCGTTCGGTGGGCTGCGGCCATTCGATGGGCGGAATGCTCACCGCGTACGCGCAAGCGGCCAGCGGCGTGCACGACGCACTCGCGCTGCTCGGCTTTGCCGGGGGTGGGCTGATCGAACATCTGAGCGACGAAGAACGCACCTACGCCAACGACCCCGAGCGATTCGCGGTCGACGCGGTCGAACTCACGCGAACGCGGTTCGGCCGACCGCTTTCGCGTGGCGATACCGGGCCGTCACCCTTTCTGCTCGCGGTCGAAGTACCGGCCTACGCGATCGCGGCGATCACTACGTCGGGCTCGAACCTGTTGAACGTGTGCGGACTCACGTCAATGGTGCCCGGTGTCAGCAAGCCTGCCCTCGACGCCATCGACGTGCCGGTGTTCATCGGCGTGGGTGAGTTCGACATCACCGGCCCCTCGCACGAGATCCCGTCGCACTTCCCGGCCAGCCGCGATGTCACGCTGTTCGTGTGCGAGCAAATGGGCCATAACCACAACGTCGCGGGCACCCGCACCGTTCTGTGGGATCGTTTGGCCGTATGGCTGCGCCAGATCGCCGCGGCCCCGCAGAAGGAGCTACGTGCAGGCCCTGCGTAGCCACGTCGACCAGCGCAGCGAAATATTCGCGCGTAATCGGGCGGGTAACCTTGAACGAATCGCCGCGCTCGACGAGCAGCAACGCCTCGCGTGTGACGGGGGCGGCGCCCGCTACGTAGATCGGCATCGAGCGCGCGGCAAGTTGCTCGCGCGCGAACGCATCGAGCTGCTGCTCGATCTGGACGCACCGTTCCTCGAGCTGTCCACGCTCGCAGCATGGGGAACCGACTTCCACGTGGGTGCCAGCCTCGTCACCGGCATCGGCGTGGTGTCGGGCGTCGAGTGCATGCTGATCGCGCACGACCCCACGGTGCGCGGTGGCGCGTCGAATCCGTACACGTGGAAGAAGGTGCTACGCGCGATGCAGATCGCGCGCGAGAACCGTTTGCCCGTGATCAACCTGGTCGAGTCTGGCGGCGGTGATCTCACCTCACAGGCCGAGCTGTTCATTCCCGCCGGCCAGCTGTTCCACGACCTCACTGAGCTGTCGGCCCTTGGCATTCCAACCATCGCGCTGGTATTCGGCAATTCCACCGCGGGCGGTGCGTACGTGCCGGGTCTGTGCGACTACGCAGTCATGGTCGACCAAGGCGCCAAGGTGTTTCTCGGCGGACCACCGCTCGTGAAGATGGCTATCGGCGAGGACAGCGACGACGAGGAGCTTGGTGGTGCCGACATGCACGCCCGCGTCTCGGGTCTCTGCGACTACTTCGCGCGCGACGAGCTCGACTGCATCCGCATCGGCCGCGAGATCGTCGAGCACCTGAACTGGCGCAAGCTTGGTGCGTCGCCAACACGTCACATCGCTGAGCCGACTTTCGACGCCGACGATCTACTCGGCATCGCATCGGTTGACTTGAAGGTGCCCTTCGATCCGCGCGAGGTCATCGCTCGCGTGGTCGACGCGTCACAGTTCGAGGAGTACAAGCCGCTCTACGGCCCCGCGCTCGTCACGGGCTGGGCGTACTTACATGGCTATCTCATCGGCATCCTCGCGAACGCGCACGGCGTCCTGTTCTCCGAGGAATCGCAAAAGGGCACCGAGTTCATCCTGCTGTGCAATCAAACCGACACGCCGCTCGTGTTCCTCCAGAACACCACGGGGTTCATGGTGGGCAAGAAAGCCGAACAGCGCGGCATCATCAAAGACGGCGCCAAAATGATCAATGCGGTGACCAACTCGACGGTGCCGCACCTGACCGTGAACATGGGCGCTTCGTACGGCGCCGGCAACTACGGCATGTCGGGCCGGTCCTACTCGCCGCGGTTCTTGTTCACCTGGCCGAACGCGAAGACAGCGATCATGGGTCCCGAGCAGTTGGCGGGGGTCATGTCGATCGTCGCTCGGCAATCGGCGGCGGGCGCGGGCCGAACGTTCGACGAGGAGGCCGATGCGCTACGGCGGCGCGCCCTCGAAGAGCAGGTCGAGGCCGAGTCGCTCGCACCGTTCATGAGTGGGCGCGTGTACGACGACGGCGTGATCGATCCGCGCGATACCCGGGCAGTGTTGGGGATTGCCCTGTCGGTTTGTCACGGCAACGAGGTCCGCGGCCGTCGCGGCTTCGGCGTGTTCCGGATGTAGCTGATGGCAACGATCCGCAAGCTTCTGATTGCCAACCGCGGCGAAATCGCGTGTCGCATCATGCGTACGTGCCGGGCCATGGGTATTGAAACGGTCGCGGTGTACTCCGAGCCCGATGCCGACGCAATATTCGTCCACGACGCCGACGAAGCGGTGCCCCTCGGCGGAACCACACCGGCCACGTCGTATCTGCGCGTCGATGCGATCCTCGACGCGGCCGCGCGCACCGGAACCGACGCGCTGCATCCCGGCTACGGATTTCTCTCCGAGAACGCAGCGTTCGCGCAGGCCTGTCTCGACGCCGGTCTGACGTGGGTCGGTCCGCCTCCGCAGGCCATCGCCGCGATGGGTTCGAAGCTCGCGGCGCGCGAGCTGATGAGCAAGGCTGGTGTCGGGGTCGTGCCCGGTGTCGATCTGCGGGGCATCGCGGACGCCGATGCACTCGCTGCGGTCGCGCACCTAGGGCTGCCGCTCATCGTAAAGGCATCGGCGGGTGGCGGTGGCCGCGGCATGCGCATCGTCACCGATGGCGCTTCGCTCGGAGAGGCACTCGCCTCGGCTCGGCGAGAGGCCGCGAGTGCGTTCGGCGACGACACGGTGTTTGTCGAGCGATACATCGAGCGCCCGCGTCACATCGAGATTCAGGTGTTCGGCGACAGCCACACCAACGTGGTGGCGTTGTTCGAACGCGAGTGCTCGATCCAGCGCCGTCATCAAAAGATCATCGAGGAGGCCCCTTCGCCATTCGTCACCCCGGCCTTGCGGGCGGCGATGGGTGAGGCTGCGGTCGCGGCAGCGCGCGCTGTCGACTATGTAGGCGCCGGCACGGTCGAGTTCATCGTCGCGCCCGACGGCACCTTCTTCTTCCTCGAGATGAATACCCGCCTTCAGGTCGAGCATCCGGTCACGGAGTTCGTTACGGCTCTCGATCTCGTGCGCCTGCAAGTCCAAGTGGCCGAAGGGTTGCCATTGCCGCCCGAGGCGTTGGCGCCAACCCTGCGCGGTCACGCCATCGAAGCCCGGCTCTACGCGGAAGACCCGGCGAACGACTACCTACCGTCAGTCGGACGTATCTACCGACTCGAGATCCCCAATTCGGTGCGCGTCGATGCCGGCTTCGCGTCGGGCGATGTCGTGAGTGCGCACTATGACCCCATGGTCGCGAAGGTCATCGCATACGCTCCGACGCGACCCGAAGCGATTCGTGTCCTCGCTCACGCGCTGCGGCGCGCGAGGGTCGATGGCATTGTCACGAACCGTGAACTTCTCGTCGGTGTGCTCGAACACGACGAGTTCATCGCCGGCGAAACCGATACCGCATTCCTCGAGCGTCACCCGCCGCGATCGCTCACGGTCGGATTCCTCGACGAACCGGCCATCGAGGTCGTTGCCGTGGCGGCGGCCCTCGCACAACGAGCTGCGGCGCAGCGCGATGCACCCGTGCTTGGTGGTGTCGCGCGCGGGTTTCGCAACAATCGCGCCCAACTGCACACTCGGTCGTACCGTCACGGCGAACGACTGATCACTGTTGGATACGCCCTCGGCCGCGGTGGCCGCATCGAGGTCAACGGGCACGCGGTCGACGACATCACGATCGTGCAAGCCACGCCAACGACGGTCGTCCTCGTGATCGAGGGGGTACGACGACGCGTTGACGTCGACGATGCTGGCCCGTATGTCCATATGGCTACTGGCCGGAGCAGCGCAACACTCGGGGTGGTCGAGCGGTTCCCGCGCCAAGAGGTCGAGGCTCGTGCCGGTTCGTTGATGGCGCCGATGCCGGGAACGGTTGTGCGCGTCGATGTCGTCGCGGGAGACCGTGTCGCCGCCGGAGCGCTGCTCGCGGTGCTCGAAGCAATGAAGATGGAGCACACCATCACCGCACCAGTTGACGGCGTCATCGACGAGGTGTGCGTGACGGTCGGCCAAGTGGTCGATGCCGGCACCGTTCTGGTCATCGTGGCAGAGGCAGAGGCAGAGGCAGAGGCAGAGGCAGAGGCAGAGGTGGCAGTGGCAGAGGCGGCGCCATGACCGACGCGGTTCGTTACGAGCTTGACGGCGATGTCGCCTGGGTCACGATGGATCGCCCCGATGCGCACAACGCGCTCAACCGGGCGGTACGAGAAGGGCTGTTCGCGGCCATCCGACGCTTCGATGGGGATAACACGGCCAAGGTGATGGTGCTCACCGGCGCGGGTGAGCGAGCGTTCTCGGCCGGTGGCGATTTGAAGGAGATGGCCGAGACCAATCTGAAAGTGCCACCGCCCGACTTCCTGCCGCGTCTCGGATACAACATCGCCACCGCGAAGCCCGTCATCGCCGCGGTCAACGGCATCGCATACGGCGGCGGCTTCCTGCTCGCGCAGATGTGCGATCTGTGCATCGCGGCAGACACCGCGAGTTTCGGCATCACCGAAGCGCGCTGGGGCAGGGGAGCGCCGTGGGCCGCACCGCTGCCGTGGCTCATTCCGCCGCGCATCGCGCTCGAACTCTTGATGACCGCCGAGCCGATCAGCGCGCAGCGCGCGTACGAGGTGGGGCTCGTCAACAAGGTCGTGCCACTCGCCTCGCTGCGCGACGTGACCCAGACCATGGCGCAGCGCGTCGCCGACAACGCACCGCTGTCGGTACGCGCCGGGAAGGCCATGGTGTACGAAGCAGCAGAACAAGGCGTGCGCGGGGCGATGGACGCGGGCGATCGGTTCTTCGAGGCCGCGTACACGAGCGACGACGCGCAAGAAGGCCCGCGTGCGTTTCGCGAAAAGCGCAAACCCAATTGGCAGGGACGGTGAGTTGATGCGAGCGCACAACGAGCCGGTCATCGTCGGGAACGGGCAAGCGTTCTGGGGCGACACCATCGATGGGCCCATTCGGTTGGTGCGCGATGGACCGCTGCACTACCTCACGCTCGACTATTTGGCCGAAGTCACCATGAGCATCCTGCACAAGGCTCGCCGCCGCGACCCCGCGCTTGGCTACGCCACCGACTTCGTGAAGCTGCTCGAACAGATCCTGCCCGAGTGCCAAGAGCGCGGCATTCGCATTGTTGCAAATGCAGGCGGTGTCAACCCGAGGGGCTGTGCCGACGCGGTGCTTGCGCTCGCAAAGCGGCTTGGCTGCGCGGGCTTGCGTGTGGGCGTCGTCGAGGGTGACGACATCACCGCGCGATTGGCTGATGGCGGACCGTTGACGAACCTCGACACCGGTGATGCCCTGACGCCGCAGCTCGACCGGGTGCAGAGCGCCAACGTCTACTTCGGCGCGTGGCCCATCGTCGAGGCGCTCACCGCGGGTGCCGACATCGTCATCACGGGCCGCTGCACCGACGCGTCGCTCACCGTCGCGCCGCTCGCGTATGAGTTCGGCTGGGCGCCCGATGACCACGACCTGCTCGCCGCGGCCACGGTCGCGGGGCACATCATCGAGTGCGGCACGCAGTGCACCGGTGGCAACTTCGAGGGCTGGCGTGAGGTCACGGGGTGGGCCACGATGGGCTTTCCGATCGTCGAGGCGTACGCCGACGGAACGTTTGTGGTCACGAAGCATCCGGGTACGGGTGGGCTTGTCAGCAAGGACACGATCACTGCGCAGATCTTGTACGAGATCGGCGATCCGCGGCGCTACATCACTGCGGACGTGGTCGTTGACTTCACATCGCTCCAACTACACGACGACGGCACTGATCGCGTGCGCATCACGAACGTTCGTGGCACGCCACCCACCGATACGTACAAGGTGTCGGCCACGCTGCGCGCGGGCTACAAGGCGGTCGGCCAACTCACGGTGCCGGGCCCCGACGCGGTTGAAAAGGCGCAACTCACCGCGTCGATACTGTTCGATCGTCTGGCGCTTCGCGGCGTGACCTTTGCCGCCGACGACTCGGTGGTCGAATGTGTTGGTGCCGGTGTTTGCCTCGCAGACCCGTCGAGTGCGCGGTATGACCCGCCTGAGGTGACCCTGCGCGTCGCGGTTCGCAGTGACGACCGCACCGCGGTCGATCGTTTCGGCACCGAGATCGCGTCGCTGCTCACCAGCGGCCCGCCTGGCCTCACCGGATTCGCCGGCGGGCGTCCGAAGGCCAGCGAAGTGCTCGATCACTGGCCCGCGCTCATCGCGAAACAGGCAGTGACGCCTACGGTCGAGGTGCGCGAGGTGTCACCGTGACCGCATTGGCAATGACACGCGCTCCGCTCGCCACCATCGCGATGGCGCGCTCTGGCGACAAGGGCGCGCATGCCAACGTCGGCGTGTGGGTACACACCGACGAGGCCTACGCGTTCTTGCTCGACGCGCTCACTGCCGACGTGGTGGCGACGCATTTCGCGATCGACGCGCCGCACGTCGTGCGCTACAAGCTGGCGAATTTGCGGGCGTGCAACTTCATGCTGCACGGCGTACTCGGCGCGGGTGGTGGCGCGAGCAGTCTGCGCACCGACGCGCAGGCGAAGGCGTACGGGCAGGCGCTGCTCCGTGTCGAATTCGACATTCCGGTGGCAGTACTTGGCGCCGGGACGCGGCCAGCGTTGCTGAGGAGATCACCATGACCATCCCCGATGACCATCTCGCCGACTATCTGGGCGACGTTCGTCTCGCGGTGCATGAGGCAGCGCGCGGTGTCACCGAACGCTTTGATCGCAAGTACTGGCTCGAGTGTGCACGCGCCGGTCGCTTTCCCGATGAGATGTGGCAAGCCATGGTCGAGCAGGGTCTGCTCGGTCTCGGTGTGCCCGAGGAATATGGTGGCTCCGGCCGCGGCGTGACCGAGGCGGTCGCAGCGATGGAGGCCATCTCCCGTGCGGGCACGCCGCTCGCGCTTTTCATCCTCACCGTGTTCGCGCGCGAGACGGTGATCCGCCACGGTTCGCCTGAGCAGATCCGCGCGCTTGTGTCGCCGACGGTCACCGGCGCGCAGCGCATGTGCTTCGCGGTCACTGAACCCAGCGCGGGAACGAACACGTTCGGCATCGATACGTTCGCCACGAAGACGGTCGATGGCCACTACTTGCTGAACGGCCAGAAGATCTTCATCTCGGCGATCGATGCATCCGACACGGTCATGGTGATCACCCGGACGACGCGATTGGCCGACGTGGCCGACAAGCGCCAGGGCCTGTCGGTGTTCGTGGTCGACGTGAGAAGCGCCGGCATCGAGATGCATCCGATCGACATCGGCATTGTTATGCCCGACCGTCAGTACAGCGTGTTCTTCACCGACGTACATGTTCCCGCCGATCGGTTGATCGGCGACGAGGGCGAAGGGTTTCGCTACCTGTTCGATGCGCTCAACTCCGAGCGACTGTTGGCGGCAGCCTGGGCGTTGGGCGTAGGCGACTACGCGCTGGCGAAGGCCGTCGAGTACGCGCGCGACCGAGCACCGTTCGGCAAGCCGATCGGTAGCTACCAAGGTGTCCAGCATCCGTTGTCGCTCGCCAAGGTCAAGCTCGACGCCGCGCGCCTCATGATGTACACCGCGGCGCGCGCGTTCGACTCGGGTGTCAACGCGGGTTACCTCGCGAACGCCGCGAAGCTGCTGGCGTCGACCGCCGCCGTCGAGGCATGCGACGCGGCGATCCAAACCCACGGCGGCTACGCGTTCGACAATGACGTCGACGTCCACACGTTGTGGGGCATCGCGCGACTACTGAAGATCGCACCCGTCAACAACGAGGTCATTCTCAACTACATCGGCGAGCACGTCCTGCGCCTCCCGCGGTCGAGCTGACGCGGTGCATACTCCATAAATACCATTGATCTAGTTGACTCCACAAAGCCGACGTGTATAGTCATGATTCGGCGGGTGGCGCAGCGTCACACGCGATGGCGACGACGTTGGGAGTACGGCGATGCGGGCTGGGCGACGAGAACTCCTTGTTTTCACGGCGATGGTGAGCTTGGCACTTGGGGCCTGTGGTGGTGGCAGTACCTCCAGCGGTCAGCCGTCGTCCACCGACGGCGGGGCCGGTAATCCGAAGGTCAACCTAAGCTTGGTGGCCTTTTCGGTGCCGCAGACCGCGAACGCCGCGCTCGAGGCCTCCTTTGCCAAGACCGCTGAGGGCCAGAACACGACGTGGACCGAGTCCTACGGAGCCTCCGGCGACCAAAGCCGCGCCGTCGCCGGCGGGCTGAAGGCCGACTACGTGCACTTCTCGCTCGAAGGCGACGTTACCCGTCTGGTCACGGCCGGTCTTGTGGCGGACGATTGGAACAAGGGACCAACGAAGGGCATCGTGTCCCGGTCCGTCGTGGTCATCGCGGTGCGCAAGGGCAACCCGAAGAAGATCACCGGGTGGGCCGACCTGACCAAGCCCGGGATCAGGATTGTGACACCGAACCCGGGCTCGTCAGGTTCCGCACGGTGGAACATCCTCGCGGCGTATGGCAGCGTGCTCGCGGGCGGCGGCAACGACGCCCAGGCCACCGACTACCTCACGGCCTTCTTCAAGAACGTGGTCTCGCTGCCCGGCAGCGGCCGTGACGCCACCACCGCTTTCCTCGCCGGCACCGGTGATGTCCTGATCTCCTATGAGAACGAAGCCATCCTCGCCCGCCAGCAGGGTCAGGACCTCGACTACATCGTGCCCGACACGACCATCCTGATCGAGAACCCAGGCGCGATCACGAAGGCTGCCGATCAGCGCGCGGTGAAGTGGCTGGACTTCGTGTTGAGCAAGCCGGGCCAGACCGAATTCGTGAAAAGGGGCTTTCGTCCGGTCATCGACGTCACGGGTATCACCGTCGACAAGGCCAACGACCCCGCGAATCCGTTCCCCGCTCCGGCGAAGAAGCTGCAGACGATCGCGGCCGATTTCGGTGGGTGGTCGGCCGTCAATACCAAGTTCTTCGATGCCACCAACGGCATCGTGACCACGGTTCAGAAGGCGTCCGGCAAGTCGTGACCGCAGTCATCCCCCAGCCCACGAGCCCGTCGGTGTATCGGCGCCGCCCGGCCCGCCCTGGGCACCTCACGGCTACGTCGGGCCTCGGCCTCGGCGTGGCTGTGTTGTGGTTCAGCCTCCTCGTGCTCGTTCCGCTGAGCGCGGTCGTGGCGAAGACCGCGGCAGGCGGGTGGGGCCAGTTTTGGAACGTCGTAGCCAATAGTCAGACCCAAGCCGCGATCCGGTTCACGATCGTGCAGTCACTTCTTGTCACCGTCGTCAACGTGTTCATGGGCACGATGATCGCGTGGGTACTCGTGCGCGACCGGTTCTGGGGCAAGCGGCTGCTCGAGGTCGTCATCGACATCCCGTTCGCGC
>JAYUFA010000354.1:0-4564 GCA_043738925.1 Actinomycetota bacterium | reverse complement strand
GGATCGAGATCCACTACTTCAACGAGGGCTTGCAGATCCACCCGATGCATCAACATCGGTTCCCGCAACTCGTGATCGCGAAGGACGGCTTTCCGCTCGATCAGCCGTACTGGGTCGACACGCTTGCGGTGGCGCCAGGTGAGCGCTACACCGTGCTGTTGCACCCCGACGCGAAGGGCACATGGGTGTGGCACTGCCACATCCTCAATCACGTCGAGAGTGACACGGGAGCGTTTGGGATGTTGACGGCCTGGATCATCGAGTGATTGCGGTCTGGCAGTGACCGATTCCTCGCGGCACAATCATGAGATGCCGATCAAGGTGTTCCTGCTCGATGACCATGAGATCGTGCGGCGTGGCGTGGCCGATCTCCTCGAGGCGAGCGGTGATTTCATTGTCGTCGGCGAGGCGGGTACGGCGGAACAAGCGCTGAATCGTTTCAGCGCGGCGGCGCCCGACATCGCGATCCTCGACGTGCGCCTGCCTGATGGCAACGGCATCGAGGTCTGTCGCGAGATCCGGTCCGCCTATCCCGACGTGCGCTGTCTGATGCTCACATCGTTCTCCGACGACGAAGCGTTGATCGACGCGTCGATGGCTGGTGCACATGGCTTCGCGCTCAAGCAACTGCGCGGCAACGACATCGTCGAGGCCGCGCGCGCGATCGCCGGTGGTCGCACCCTCCTTGATCCTGCGACCGTGAAGGCCGCACTCGCGCGGCTCGCCCATGGGCGTGAGAGCGACCAAAGGCTGACACAACTGAGCGACCAGGAACGGCGCATCTTCGAGCTGATCGGCGAGGGCAAGTCGAACCGACAAATCGCCGAAGCGATGTACTTGGCCGAAAAGACCGTCAAGAACTACGTGTCGAACTTGCTCGCCAAGCTGGGCTTGAGTCGGCGCACCGAAGCCGCTGCCATGGCCGCGCGGCTCGACGAGCGTTCCCTGCGGCGCACCTACGAGTAGCACCAAGCCGCGACCCGACAACACCGTCCGCACGGGCCGCCTGCTCACCGGGCGGTCGGATCGACGATGATAACGGTTCCGATGACCACCGCTCAGGAGCAGCATGAAGGACAACTATCCCCTTGAAGTCGGTGGTGTGGCCGATTACCCGGTCAAGGTCGGCAGCATGCTGCTCACCCTGGTCGATCCGTCACCGGGTTTCGAACAGGCATACAACCGGTGGTACGAACGTGATCACTACTACGCCGGTTGCATGGTCGGGCCATACCTGTTCGCTGGCAGCCGTTGGGTCGCGACGCGCGAGCTGAAAGACCTGCGGTGGCCCAAGGGCGACGAGACCATTGCCCGTCCGTCTGATGCCGGGTCGTATGTGGCGATCTACTGGGTCGAAAAGGGTCACCACGGCGACCACTTCGATGAATGGGCGCGCGATCAGGTGCGCTGGCTCTACGCCGAAGGTCGCGGGTTTCCCGAACGCCGCCACATCCACACGGTGCTGTTCGATCACCTCGGAGCCGTGTATCGCGACGCTGATCCGGTACCGGTCGACCTGGCCCTCGACGCGGTCTACGACGGCATCGTTGCACTTTGGTTCGACGCCACCACGGGCACCGCGAGCGACTTGCACGATGCTCTCGCGACCAAGCTCCTGCCCGCGCTGTTGGCGAACTCACCCATCGAAACGGCCTCGTCGTGGACGCCGTCAGCCGGCGAGAACAATCCGAAAGACGTGCCAATGGATCTCGGCAGCAAGGCCGGTGGCACAAACCGTCTGTGTCAGCTTTTGTTCGTCCGGGGCGACGTGCGCACGGTGCTCGATCGCATGCGCTCGTACACCGATCAGGTCGAAGCTGCTGGACTCGCCACCACCCACCTCGTCGCACCCTTCTTCCGGACCGTTCTTGGCACCGACACCTACACCGATCAGCTCTGGTAACAGCGCCCGTCTGCGCCGCTTGGCGCGCCGGCTCGGCATCGCGGTCACCTACACGAGCGCGTGGGGCCGGCCGGTTGGCGTACCGGACTCGACGATTGTTTCGATCATCGAGTCGTTGGGCATTTCGGTCATCGGCCGAGGTTGGATGTCGCGTGCGTCGGCAGCACTTGATGCACGCGATGCCACAACCTCGATCGAGCCGGTCCTCGTGGCGTGGGATGGCGTATTCGACGCCACTGCGAGCTTCGCGCGGGTCGATACACGTGCGATCGCCGTGCACGACGAGCACGGGGTCGACGTCACGACGGTCGTAATCGGCAACGACCGTATCCCGTTCGGCTATTACGACGTATCCGTCGATACGACCTCGGCGCTTTTGATCAGCGCGCCACGTCACCTTCCGCAGCCGACCGGTCGCAACACCTGCGTCTTCGCACCCCTCTATGCGCTTCGACCGGCTGAGGCCTCGCGCTGGGCCGATCTGCGCGAGCTCGACGCTCTTGCTGCCTGGGTCGCCGCGGCTGGCGGCAATGCCATCTTGACGTTGCCGCTGTTGGCCGGATTCTTCGATCATCCGAGTGAGCCGAGTCCGTATGCACCGGTGAGTCGATCGATGTGGAACGAGCTCTATGCGGTCGTCGAACGTCCGTCGCTCGATGCGCGTGGCACCTTCGTCGACTACGACGCGGCGTATGGGGCTACGCGACATGGCATCGAGGACATTGCACGTTCCGTCGACCGTGACCCTTCGAGCGCGGGCGACTATCTCCAATTCCTCGCGACGCATCCGACGGTGAGCGATTACGCATGCTTTCGGGCCGCAGGCGAGCAATACGGACGCAACTGGCGTGAGTGGCCCGTCACGATGCGTGACGGATCAATCGTCCCCGCCGACATCGATATGACCCGGGCTCGCTACCACAGCGTGGCTCAATGGCTCATCCATACCCAACTGGCCGACGTCACTCGGCGTGCGCGCGACATCGGAATCAGCGTCGGTCTCGACCTGGCGGTCGGCACACACGCCGACGGCTTCGACGTATGGGCCCACCAGAGCCTTTTCGCTCGCGGCGCCTCGGTCGGCGCCCCACCCGACGCCTACTTCCCCAGTGGACAAGGATGGGGGTTTCCGCCACCGCACCCGGAGCGCACCCGTCGCGATGGCTATCGGCTCTTTCGAGCGGCATTGCGCCACCACCTCAGCGTGGCGACCGTGCTGCGCCTCGATCACGTGATGGGGCTCGCCCGGCTTTATTGGATACCCGACGGGGCCACACCCGCCGAGGGCACCTACGTTCGCACCCACCTCGATGAGCACCTCGCCATCGTGTGCCTCGAAGCCCACCGAAGCGGTGCGACCATCGTCGGCGAGAACTTGGGCATCGTCCCCCCCGAGATCGAATCAGCTCGCGATGAGCACAACATGCTCGGCATCGCCGTCGGCTATGGCGCGCTCGAAGATCCTCTCCGTTCCCGAGAACCACTCACCGCGCCGCCCGACACGGTTGCAACGTTCGGCACGCACGACATGGCAACATTCGAGGGCTTCGTTCACGGCGACGATCTCGCCGATCGCATCGCGCTCGGCCTCGGTGACCCCGCCGACGCGACGGCGCAAGCGCAGCGCCGCCAGGCCGCCATCGCGCAGGCGAGCGACGCGCGCGGTATCGAGCCGGGCTCGGACGACCTATACCGAGTCCTCGCCTGCGAGCTTGCTCAGAGCGCGGCGCCTTGGTTCGTCGTCTCACTCGAAGACCTCTGGGGGGAACGTCTGCCCCAGAACGTGCCGGGTACCAGTACTGAGCGACCGAACTGGCGCCGCCGGGCCAAACACGGGCTGAACGAGATTCCCGACCGTTCGCTCGTCACCCTGCGTGCGATCGTCCAGGCGCGCCACGCTGGCGGTGCGGAGCCAGACCGGTCACACTGATGCGTCCGTTCCAACAGCCTTCGTACGATCACCCTTCGTACGACAAGTATTCAGGAGGCCAACGCTCGTGACCACGCCACCGGTCATCGGCATCGTCGGCGGCACCGGGCCCGCCGGCTCGGGTCTCGCTGCCCGTTTGGCAGCCTCCGGATCAACGGTGCTGCTCGGCTCGCGCGACGCCGCCCGCGCCAAAGCCGCTGCCGACGAGCTCAACAGCCGCTGGGGTTTCGCCACCCCGATTGAGGGTGTCGACAACGTCCGGGCATGCGCCACCGACATCGTCCTGTTGGCCACTGCCGCCGAGTCGGTAATCGAGACCGCTGCGGCGCTTCGCGAACATCTCGAGGGTCGCATCACCGTGTGCATGGCCAACCTTTTGACGCGCACCAAACGGAGCTTCGAGGCCGTTCTCCCGCCAACCGGGTCGGTGGCTCGATCGGTTCAGGACGCTGCGCCGCAAGCCCGAGTGGTCGCCGCGTTCCAGAACCTACCGGCGGCAGCACTCGGTGACCTGACGCGTCCCTTGCAAGCCGATGTACTCATCTGCGGTGACGACCCTGCCGCAGTCGCCATGGTCTCGGAGCTCACCGCAACGATCGCGGGCCTTGAGCCCCTCGATGCGGGCGCGCTCGTGAACGCGGCCGGCGTCGAAGCCTTGACGGCCATTTTGCTCAATGTCAATCGCAGCCGACACGGAGAATTCAGTGTTCGACTCGTCGATCTGCACGGAC